>VBDA01000321.1 GCA_005883655.1 Betaproteobacteria bacterium
CGAATAGCGCGAGGTCGACGTCGGCAGCCGCCAACGCGAACCCTCGCAGCCAGCGCTCGTCGAAGGGAGAAATCCGCGCCGTGCCGCCGGCGCGGGCGCCGACGGCGGACATATCTCCCGAAAAGACGAGCGTCGTCAGGTCGCCGGCGATCGCGAGGGCCGCCTTGGCGTGCTTGAGTGCTTCGGACGCCAGGAAACTTATGCTCCCGGTCGTGACAAAGGGAGGAGCGGCGTCGATCGCGATGTTGCCGCTTAGATCTCCCCAATCGCTGTGGAATGCGAGCTCATCCAATGCGTGACGCTTGTCGCCGCCCGCATATCGAAAAGCGAGACGCGCGAAACGCCAGCGATTGCTGCCGCTCGCCACGTCCAGGTGTTCGACGGAGGCGCGCCGCACGTCGATCGACCACGGCAGGGCGAGTGAAACGGGCGGCGCGTTGATGTTATCACCCGCCTTGATTTCCAGGGTGACCTGGGAGGCGCTCAGGGAATCGACAACCACGCTGCGTGAAAAAAGCGCGCGCGGCGACCATGTGAATTCGACGTTTTCCGCGACGAAAACCAGATCCGTGTCGGTGTAGGTCAGCCGCGCAATGCGCGTCGCGCCGGCAAGCGAACCGCTAGCTCCCTCGAGCTTGAGTTTTCCTGCGGTGCTCGAGTGCGCCTGTTCGACGGCCCATCGCAATCCGGACTCGCTCGAAAGGAACCATACCGCGCCGCCGATCAGCAAGCCGGTCAGAAACGCGAGCGCTGCCAGCCCGGCAAGGATCACGATTGTGCCGCGGCGTGCAGTCATCAGAACGAGAGTCCTACCGACAGATGCACGCGCAGGCTTTTTGCCGCTTCGCCGTAGGCGAGGTCGAGACGAAAGGGGCCGATCGGAGTTCGCAGCCGTCCGCCAACGCCATAACCGTATACCGGCTTGAGATCGTGTACGCGATCTGCCGCGTTGCCGGCATCGACAAATACCGCGATGCCCCACGACGCGGCAATCCAGCGCACGACCTCAGCGCTGGCGAGGGCGTAATAGCGCCCGCCGACGGTGGCGTCGCCGACGCGCGGGCCAAGGCTCTGAAAGGCATAACCGCGCACTGTCGTGTCACCTCCGGTGCGGAACAATAGTGGCGCCGGGATGCCGTCCGACGTCGATGCGATGACCGCACCGGCTTCCGCACGAAGGGCGAGCTGGGTCTTGATGTCGAGAGGAACCCATCCGGCGAGTTGCGCGATGCCGCGTCCGAAGGCGCGCGTCGACACGGCCGGCGGGCCGCCGCCCAGTTGCGCACTGAACGCATACCCCTGAGTCGGCGCCCGCAGATCATCGACGCGGCGCCACGCGTGTCCCACTTCGGCATATAACGCGTGCGAATGCTCCAGCACGACATTAGCAGGCTCCTGCTTCGACACGTAGTAAAACGTCGAGTAGGTAGTCTGGTTGCGCGCATCGGCGGTTTGTCTTGTCCATCCGAAGGCGACATCCTTGGTGGTGAGTCCGGAGATATTGGTGTGATCGAGTTTGGCGATGAATGAATCAGTGTATGCGGGCGTGCGCGGAGCCAGCGTGAACTTCACGGTGGCGTCTTGCTGCTTCGAGTCGACCCGAAGATCGCTTCGAAACTGCAGGCCGCGGCCGTCGAGGTTGACGTTGTCGAAGCTCAGCTGTGCCCGATAGAGCACATCGGTCGCGAAGCCGACACCGCCGCTGAATTTCTTGGTCGGCGCTTCGATTAGCGCGACCTTGACCGGAGCGCTTTCGGCATACGCCGGATCCGGCGCGACCGTGGCCTGGGCGCTGGCGAAGTATCCGGTCGCATTCAGGCGGCGCACGAATTCCTTGAGCGCCTCGGTGCTGTACCAGTCGCCCGCCGCAAATGTTGCCAGGTTGCGAACGGTCGTCTCGGCATACTTTTCGAGGCCCGATATCTCGAGCGCCCCGAAGCGAAAAGGCGGTCCGCTGTCGATGGTCAGCCGAAGGTATGCGGCGTGAGTGTCAGGGTCGATATCGGCTTCGCTGCCGACAAGCTTTGCCGCGGCATAGCGGCTCGCGGCGAGCGTTTGCACGGCAGCCGCTTTCGCGACTAACCAGTCGGCCTGCCTGAAGACGGCACCTCGAGGTAGCTGCCAGGTGGCTTGCATTGCCGCGACCGCGTCCGCGCCGCCGGGTGCTTGGATGACTGCGCCAGTCACATCGATGGAGACTTCCACGACCCGTGTTGGCTCACCGGGCTCGACGCGAAGTCGCACCGTCGGCGGCGTCGTGCTATTGTCGAGCGACCCGCTCACGACCGCCGCGAAGTACCCTTGGGCTGCCGCCGCGTCGCTGGCCTGAGCCTTGGCATCGATGATAAGAAGCTCGAGCAGCTCCGGTGTCAATCCGGCATAGGTTTGCCATCGCACGAGATCGACGCTGCCTTCCACGGCTGCTTTGACCGACGAAGGCGCGTCGATTTCGACGCGGTAACGCGCCGCGTCGTCGGCATCGGCGAATACCGGCAGCGCAGTGAAAGAGATCAATGATGCGGATGCTAACCGGGCCAGAAATGCCAGTATGCCTTCAACGGTAATGGACTCAGCAAAATTGCGCAAAAGACGCAGCGAGATCACTACCTGCGGCGAATCTGTCAGCGCCCGCGCCGCAATGTTCCGCCGCATGCCAGCAAGCGGCGCTTTGAATGCTGGACAAGGTCGTGTGCGATCGGCATTGGGGTCATTGCCGTTGCCAGGTCCGCATCAATTCCGCGCATTATCGTTTAGCAGTTGAGGCGGGCATTCCGTTTCCACGTGACATGGGCCGCTTGTCTCGCGATGGATCGCACCACCCGTGAACCCTGTCGATCCGGCGGTCCGATATAGCGGTACCTCGTCGCTGGTAGGGCCCCGGGCGAATGATATACGCGTGCTCGGATCAGCGGTGGTGGGCAAATGGCCCCGTCAAAGTTCCGTCCTCGGTGATCGCAAGATATCGTACACCCTGTGACTCGAGAAATGCCTCGCCGGCTGCTTCGAGCAGCATTGCGATCGTCGAGCAACTCCCCGCGACCACGCACAGTGGTGCCACGACGCTTACCGATTGCCAGTACCGGACCGGCCAGCCGGTACGCGCGTTAAGCAGATGACAGTAACGGCAGCCGGCGATCTCGAAAAAACGTTCGTAGTCGCCGCTGGTTGCAAGCGCGCCGCCCGCGAGCTCGACCGTGGCGATGACTTCGCCTGCCCGCCTTGGGTGGCGGATTCCGATGCGCCACGGCGCGCCATCCTGTTGCGGCCCGGCGGCACGAACATCGCCGCCAAGGTTGACAAGAACATGCTCCAGGCCGTGCTCGATGCAAAGGGTCGCCATCCGATCCGCCGCGTATTCCTTGCAGATGCCGCCGAAGTCTATTTCCATTCCAGGGCGTGGCAGACGGATCGCATGCTCGCTCCATTCGACATCGCACCAGCCGATCGCCGATGCGGCGGTCTCCAGCTCGGCGCCGGTGGGCAGCCGAGGAGGGGTCCGCCGAAAATCCCACGCTCGGCGCAACGCGCCGGAGGTGATGTCGAACACGGTGCCGCTTAGCCGGTAGCATTGGTCGGCATAGCGCAGCAGCGCTGCCGTCTCCGCGTCGATTGGAACCTCCGCGCGTCCGGCCTCGCGATTGATCCGTGTAACGACGCTGTCGTCGCGATAGCGCGAGTACTTTGCCTCGATGCGCAGCACGTCTGCGATGGCGGCGTCGGCGCAACGGCGCGCGTCCGTCTCGGCGTCGGCCCAGATCTGCAGCTCATTTACCGAAGCCATCGCGGAAAAACCGAAATGGAACAGAGGCATCGTCGACCTTATTCTGCCTTGTCGCCGCCCGGCGCAAATCAGAACGTCTTGCTGATTCCTGTCTGGATCCATCGTGCCGAGAAAGGCTCGAGCCCCGGGCTGCCATCGCCTCCGAGACGCCAATCCGATCGCTGGCGGTAGAAATCGAGCTTGATGTCAAAGCTCCATCCATCGGGCAGTCGCTTCACGATCGACACGCCGGACGTCAGTGCGCCGAATGCCGACAGGCGCGTGTCAGCAGAATAGGGCGACCCGAGGACAAAGCCGTGCGCGAAAGGCGGGTCGAAATAAAAATCTGCTGCGCTCTGGGTGTAATAACGAAGATTCGGCGCCATGCTCCAGCCGTCGGGCAGCGGTTGGTTCCAGGCGAATTCCGCGGCGTGCGAGCTGCTGCCAAACGAGTCATGCAGGTAGCGATATGAAAGGTTGACGGTCGCGTCGAGCCAGGGGAGATGTTGATTGTAGCGGGTGAGCCACGCAAAAATCCGACGTTGATCGGGCCGTACGTCGATCGCTTTGTACGGGTCCGAGTAATAACCATGCCCTGGCGAATAGGTAACGGTCGATTGCACGATCGCCTCAGGCGACAGCACCTGCGTGACGCCCGCCAGGAGATCCAGCGTGTGCCTTTCCTTGCCTTCGGCGACGCCGTTTGTGCTGTTGATGCGATCGCTCGCGCCCCCGACGCCAAACGCGAACGTGCGGTTCCGATCGTCGCTCGAGATGCGCACATCGAGCGACAGCGCGCGTGAGAGGTAGTCACGTTCCGAAGATACCGCCGCGCCGACACCGACGGCAAACGGGTCGAAATATTTCGTCAGCTTCGCGTTGCCGGCGGTTCGGTAGTCGGTTACTCCGAGTCGCGACGCTCCAGACAAGGTGTTGTGATAAAGAGGCGACGCTCCGGAGATGCTGTCGTAGACGATCGAGCCCTCAGCTTGAAGAGAGTCCGATAAGGGCTTGCGGGCGTAGAAAGAAGGAGTTCGCACCCGTATGCGATCGCCACCCGGTTGCCAGTCGCGGTAGTCAAGATATTTCAGTGCGATCAGCCCCGGGTCGGGTGCCAGCTGCGCGACCGCGGTGGCGGGCAGAATGCCAGGAAGGGCCAACGCCGCGGCCAGTAGCGCCCCAGTCGAATTGTTCTTTTTCGACGCGGCAGCGGACGTTGAAGTGTTTGGATTCGGCTCAGTTGCAGCCACAGCCACCACCGCCTACGCCGTTGCCACCGGTCGCCGCTTCCTTGCTGTCGTAGATGTGTTGCGTCAGCTTCGCGTCCAGCGGGTCGGCGTCAAACTGCATTTCTGGCCGGGCGAGACGGTCTTTCTCCCACGGTTTGGGCGGTTGCAACGTGGCGCAGCCTGTAAGCGTGAGCGTCAGCGCAAGCAAGATTTCCAATGGGTGTCTGCTCATTCGATCCCTTCCTAGAGATCAGCGACTCGAAAGAAGAGAGCGAATCTGATCCTC
>VBDA01000322.1 GCA_005883655.1 Betaproteobacteria bacterium
TCGGCGCAATCGAGCAGACCGTCAGCAAGCCTTCGTAAGGCCGATTCGGCCCGCCAGCGCGCTGTCGCCCGCTGCTTCGCGGCCGTTCCCCCACCGTTTGGTCGAACGCGCCGCGCCGTTCATCGTCTATTGCGGAGCCTCACGGCAGTATTTCGCGACCCTGTCGCATCTCCCTGTGCTCCGGCTTCTCCGTGCGCTAACCTGCAAACGAATCGCAAGGCGGCCCTCTGAATCCGGATCGACCGCCCGGCGCATCCAACAAGCCGGACCGTCATTTAACGTAAGCCAACGAAGCACGCGGCGCGAACGCCGGGACAAAAAAGGAGAAAGCAATGTACATGAACGAGAACAACCATCGGTTTCCGGCATTGGTACTGGCCGCCGGCCTCACGACAGCGGTAGTGATCGGGTTGTCGGCGCTTGCGCAAAGCAGGGCCACCATGGCGGCGCCGGTTGCGCAAATCGTCGCAACGAAGCCTTCCGTATCCCAAGTTGCGGTCGAGGAACGAGACGTTGCTCGGTTGCGGATCGACGTGGTCGCCACCCGCTCGTAGCCACCAGTGAGTCAATACAGCCGCTGGATCGGACCCGAATAGAGCACCGGACCGGTCGGCAAACCAGTCGGAGAACCCCCTTGCGGCTCCAGGCTGACGGCGAGCGCCGGGATGTTCTGCAGCGCTAGTCCCGCAGAGGCGGGCAGATCAAGGCGCACGACGTCCGATGCGGCGCCCGTTGCGGGGATCAATCCAAGCGAGCGCGGACTGCCTTGCTCAGGCAGCGCCCAGAGCTGCAGTACGCGGTCGCCAGCGGGCTGAACGGGAGCGATAGCTTTGACCATCAGCGTTCGCCCGGAGCGATCCGCCGAAACCAGCAGCGCCGGCCGAGCATCCTGACCCGCGAGCACCACTACCAGCGTTTCGATCGGCGTTTCCGGACCTGGCGTCAGGAGCACGACCACCAGCGCCATGGCGGTCGCGAAGCCGGCCAAGGTAAGGCCGCGCCAGAGGCCAAGGTTCGCCCAAATCGAGCCTGACTCGCGTTGACCCTGGATTCGGTCGAGGATGGCAGGCCAGACACGTTCCGGAGGCGCGACGGGGGGCAGGCTCTCCGCCAGCGGCAGCAAGCGGGTTTCCCATGCTCGAAGCGCCGCGGCGACGGATTCGTTGCCGCGTGCGAGCCGAGCCAAGCGCTCGCGCGCTGCCCGTGAAAGCGTCCCGAGCACGTACTGGGCAGCCAGTGCATCGAGGCGTTCGGGTTCGAGGTAATTCATGGCGGGTCGATCGAGTGCGTCGCGGTCTTTAGCGTTTGAGGCCCGCGCCGTCCAGGCACGCCTTGAGACGCTCGAGACCACGGCGCACCCACGACTTGACCGTGCCCAGCGGTTGACGCAAGTGGGACGCGAGCTCGGAGTGCGACAGGCCCTGGTAGAAGGCGAGCGCGATCGCCTGCTTCTGTCCAGCTTCCAATCGTTCGACGCAGCTTTTGACCGCGAGCGCGTCCGCGCTCGAAAGCAGCATCTCCATCGGACCGGGTCGGTCGTCGGCGAGCATCATTCCTGGTTCCTCATCGTCGATGGTCACCGTGTCGACCTCCCGTCGGCGCATTTGATCGAGACAGCGGTTGCGCACGATGCTGGTCATCCACGTCAGCGGTTGGCTCTTTGCGGCGACGTACGATCCCGCGTGATGCCAGATGTTGACGAAGCTCTCCTGCAGCACCTCCTCGGCGGCACCCGATTCTCGCAATATACGCAGCGCAACGGCATATAGATGCGACGACGTCTCGCGATAGAGCTCGGCGAATGCCTGCTGGTTGGAAAGCGCGGTGCGCGCCAGGAGCTCGGCGAGGCGTTCGCTGCGTTGTCGTCGCTTGTCGGGATCCGGTGCCATGAGTGATCGAGTCGCTAGAGCTCGCTTGGTTCGCTCATGTCAGTCAAGCGTCGCGATCGCGATCCCTGCGCCAAAGCACATCGCCAAGCTTGGCTTCGCGGTTCTGCACCCGTGCTAACACGAACAGCAGATCGGAAAGACGATTGAGGTACTTGCGCGCGGGCTCGCTCAACGCTTCGGTCTGCGCGAGCCGCACCAGCGCGCGCTCCGCGCGCCGGCACACGGTACGCGCAATATGCGCGAGGCTCGCCGCACGCGTCCCGCCGGGAAGGATGAATTCCTTGAGCGGAGAGAGATCTGCGTTGAGGCGCTCGATGGCGACGTCGAGCCGCAGCACATGCGCGTCGGTCAGCGCGAAGTGTCCCGGTATCGACAATTCACCGCCCAGATCGAACAGGTCGTGCTGCACATCGATCAAAACCGCTGCGCAAGGCTCGGACAAAGTCTCGGACAACAGCAAACCGAGCGTCGAGTTCAATTCGTCGACCTCGCCGATGGCTTCGATCCGCTGTGAGTCCTTGGCTACGCGCGAGCCGTCTCCCAAGCCGGTAGTTCCGGCATCGCCGGTCCGGGTGACAATCTTGGATAATCGGTGACCCATGTCTCAGTTCAGCGCCGCTTATGGGACCGGCCAGCATAGTGAAAAGGTACACGGACGGCAAGCGCCGGCTCTTTGTAAACAGCGCCGGCTTTTTGCGCGCTGTTCGTAAACCGCAGCGGCGCGCGTCGCCGGCGGGCGCTGATTCGCGGGCGCTCGCACCCCCCTCGCTGGCGCGAGTGGGACCTGGCTCGCTGCTCACAGCGCCGGCTTTTGCACGCTGTTCGTAAACCGCGGTGTCGCGCCGCGCGCGATTGTCTTTTCGGGTGGATTGGTTACCATGTCGTTACGCGAAAGCCTTGAACGTCAAGATTCGCATCGCATGCCCAAGCGCAACTCCTTCGAGCAGGATCTGGACAAGAATGCGGCCAACTACACGCCGCTCTCGCCGCTGTCGCTGATCGCTCGCACCGCGTACGTGTATCCGAACCTGCCCGCGGTCGTGCACGGCAAGCGGCGATACACATGGGCGCAAACCTATGAGCGCTCCCGGCGGCTTGCATCCGCGCTGGCCGGGCTTGGCATTCGCAGCGGCGATACGGTGGCGCTGATGGCCTCGAATACGCCGGAAATGATCGAAGCGCATTTCGGCGTGCCTATGGCGGGCGCGGTGCTGAATACGCTCAACACCCGGCTCGACGCCGAGGCTATCGGTTTCATGCTCGAGCACGGCCAGGCGAGGGTATTGATCACCGACACCGAGTTTGCGCCGATCGTCGAAGGTGCACTCGTCCGTGCCAAAAATAAGATAAAGGTCGTCGACATCGTCGACGCTCTCGGCCCTGGCGGCAAAAGACTCGGCGAAAGCGACTATGAGCAATTCATCGCCGGCGGCGACCCGGATTTCGAATGGAAGCACCCCGCGGACGAGTGGAACGCCATCGCCCTCAACTACACCTCCGGCACCACGGGCGATCCCAAAGGCGTCGTCTACCATCATCGTGGCGCCTATCTCAACGCACTTTCGAATATCATCGACTGGGGAATGCCGCGGCACTCGGTGTATCTGTGGACGCTGCCGATGTTTCACTGCAACGGCTGGTGCTTCCCCTGGACCATGGCCGCCAATGCCGGCACCAACATTTGTCTCCGCAAGGTCGAGGCGAAGCCGGTGCTGGATGCAATCCGGACCCACAAGGTCACGCATTACTGCGGCGCGCCGATCGTGCACGCGATGCTGATCAACGCGCCGGAGGACTTGAAAAAAGGCATCAAGCACAAGGTGAGCTGCCTGGTTGCCGCCGCGGCACCACCGGCATCGGTCATCGAGGGCATGCAGCGAATCGGCTTCGACATCACTCACGTCTACGGCTTGACCGAAACCTACGGCCCGGCGGCAGTGTGCGCCAAGCATGCCGAGTGGGATGCACTCGACATCGGGGCCCGGACCGAGCGCAATGGCCGTCAAGGCGTGCGCTATACCTGCCAGGAAGGCATGACGGTGATGGATGCGGAAACGATGACGCCGGTGCCGTGGGACGGCGAAACGATGGGCGAGATCATGTTTCGCGGCAATATCACCATGAAGGGCTACCTCAAGAATCCCAAGACGACGCGCGAGACGTTTGCCGGCGGCTGGTTCCACTCCGGCGATCTCGCGGTCATGCAGCCCGACGGCTATGTGAAGATCAAGGACCGGTCCAAGGATGTGATCATTTCGGGTGGTGAGAATATCAGCTCACTCGAAGTGGAAGACGCGCTTTACCGCCATCCCGCGGTGCTTGCCGCGGCGGTGGTCGCGCAGCCGGATGCGAAATGGGGCGAGACGCCGTGCGCGTTCGTCGAGGTCAAACCGGACGCGAAAGTGAGCGAGGCCGAGCTGATCGAGCATTGCCGGTCGATGCTTGCGCGCTTCAAGGCGCCGAAGAAAGTGATCTTCGGTGAGCTGCCCAAGACATCTACCGGCAAAATCCAGAAATTCCTGCTTCGTGAACGGGCGAGATCGGCAAGCGCCATCGAGTGACGAATGAAATGAATGCACCTCTGGATGCGGCACTGCAGCCTTTTGTGCTGAGCGAAACCAGTGCCGGCGTCGCGACGCTCACCCTCAATCGCGGCGATCGCTTCAACCCGCTTTCGCTAGCGATGGTCGCCGCGCTGCAGGCGGAGCTGGACCGGCTCGCGTCGGATGCTGCGGTGCGCGTCGTCGTCATTGCCGGAAGCGGAAAGGGCTTTTGCGCCGGCCATGATCTGAAAGAATTGCTCGCGCACGCCGAGCCCCCCGACTCCGCGTGGCAACAGGAAATGTTCGACGCCTGCAGCAGGATGATGCTGACCCTGACCCGATTGCCGCAGCCGGTGATCGCCCGGGTCCACGGCATCGCTACGGCAGCGGGGTGTCAGCGCCCGATTTGCGCTGCCCGGCGTCAATGTCGGCATCTTCTGCACCACCCCCGCGGTAGGAGTGGCGCGCAATGTCGCGCGTAAGCGAGCGATGGAAATGCTGTTGACCGGCGAGATGATCGACGCGCGGACCGCGCTCGACTGGGGGCTGGTCAATCAGGTCGTGCCAGAGGGCGAGCTGGACGCCGCCATCGCTCGCTTCGTCGGCATTATCCGGAGTCGCAGCGCCGCCGTGGTCGCGCTGGGCAAGCGAGCCTTCTACGGTCAGGTCGATCGCGACATCGAAAGCGCGTACGCGCTCGCTGGCGGCGTCATGGCCTGCAATATGCTCGAGCCTGATGCCCGCGAAGGTATCGATGCTTTTCTCGGCAAGCGCGCGCCGAAGTGGAGCGACTAAGCCGAAGTGGGGCGGTTAGGCCGAAGTGGGACGGCCAGCCTGCAGAGCGACCAAACGCTCGAACTTCATTGCCAAGGACCGGCGCGGACCGGATAATCGCGCCTCACATTGAAACAAAGACGAGCGCGGGACGCCCTTTCCCAGACGTACGCATGGCGGATGACACGATACTCGAGACGCGTGGGTTGACCAAGGAGTTCAAAGGCTTCGTCGCCGTCAATGGCGTCGCTCTTTCGGTCAAGCGCGGGACCATCCACGCGCTGATCGGTCCCAACGGCGCCGGCAAGACCACTTGCTTCAATCTCCTCACGCATTTCCTGACACCAACCCGCGGACAGATCTTCTTCAACGGCCAGGAGATCACGGGTTCGCGTCCCTCGACCATCGCGCGTAGGGGGCTGGTGCGATCGTTTCAGATCTCGGCGGTATTTCCGCATCTCACCGTGCTCGAGAACGTGCGCATCGCGCTTCAGAGAAAGACCGGTCATTCCTACGATTTCTGGCGCGCCGAGCGCACGCTCACGGCGCTCAACGCGCGGGCCCTGGAGCTGATCGATGCCGTCGGCCTGAACGGATTTTCGGCGACGCCGGCAGTCGAGCTCGCCTATGGCCGCAAACGCGCGCTTGAAATCGCGACGACCCTTGCCCTCGATCCGGAGATGATGCTGCTCGACGAGCCCACCGCGGGCATGACGCACTCCGATGTCGACCGGATCGCGGCACTGATCAAGAAAGTCGCCGCCAATCGTACCGTGCTGATGGTCGAGCACAACCTTTCCGTGGTGTCGACACTGTCCGACCACATCACGGTTCTTGCCCGCGGCGAGATTCTCGCCCAGGGCGACTACGCGGCGGTATCGAAGAACGCCGATGTCATCCAAGCCTACCTCGGAGCCGGGCATGCCTGAGGCTGCCAACACCGTTCCGTTGCTCGCGGTGCAGCAGCTGAACGCCTGGTACGGCGAGTCGCACATCCTGCACGGCGTGGCGTTCGACGTCGCGGCCGGCGAGGTGGTGACGCTCCTCGGTCGCAACGGTGCCGGCAAGACGACGACCATGAAGTCGATCATGGGCATCGTCGGGCGCCGGGAGGGCTCGATCTCGCTCGACGGCGTGGAGACGATACGCCTGCCCTCGAACCGGATTGCCCATCTTGGGATTGCGCTGTGTCCCGAGGAGCGGGGGATTTTTGCCAGCCTTAACGTTGAAGAGAACCTTCTGCTGCCGCCCAAGGTCAAGGATGGCGGTCTGACCCTCGAGCAGATCTTCACGCTGTTCCCAAATTTGAAGGAGCGGCTCTCGAGCCAAGGCACCAAGCTTTCCGGGGGCGAGCAGCAGATGCTGGCGATCGGGCGCATACTGCGCACCGGCGCGCGGCTGTTGCTGCTCGATGAACCCACCGAGGGGCTCGCGCCGGTGATCGTTCAGCAGATCGGACGAACCATCGCCGAGCTCAAGACGCGGGGCTTCACGATCCTGCTGGTCGAACAGAATTTCCATTTCGCGGCTACCGTCGCGGACCGGCACTATGTCATGGAAAATGGGCGCGTGGTGGACATGATTCCCAACGCCGAGCTCGATGCCAACATGACGAAGCTGCACGAGTATCTGGGCGTCTGACGCGCGCTCGAGCCATCGATTTTTGCCGCATCTTG
>VBDA01000323.1:0-1267 GCA_005883655.1 Betaproteobacteria bacterium
AACCTTCACTTCGGCGTGCGCGAGCATGCGATGGGCGCGATCGTCAACGGCATCGCGGCGCACGGAGGATTGGTTCCGTACGGCTCGACCTTCCTGATCTTCTCCGACTACATGCGTCCGCCCATCCGGCTGGCGGCGCTGATGGGTCTGCACCTCATCCATGTGTTCACCCACGACAGCATCGCGCTTGGCGAGGACGGTCCCACCCATCAGCCGGTGGAGCAACTCGCGGCGCTGCGCGCCATTCCGAACCTGACCGTGATCCGTCCCGGCGACGCCAACGAAACCGCGGTCGCGTGGCGCGTCGCCGTGGAAACGCGCGATCGTCCGGTGTTGCTGGTCTTGAGCCGTCAGGACGTGCCGACGCTGGATCGCAGCCGCTACGCGTCCGCCGACGGTCTGCGCCGCGGCGCATATGTGCTATCCGATGCCCAAGGCGGCAAACCGGAGCTGATCCTGATCGCCAGCGGCGCGGAAGTCGGCTTGATTATCGCCGCTGGCGAGCGTCTGGCTACGGATGGTGTGGCGGTGCGCTGCGTCTCGATGCCGAGCTGGGAGCTCTTCGACGCGCTGGGGCAAGCCGAGCGCGACGCCGTGCTGCCGCCCACGGTGCGCGCGCGGCTGGCAGTCGAAGCGGGGGCGGGGCAGGGGTGGCACCGCTATATCGGCGACGCGGGTGACGTGTTGAGCGTCGAGCGCTTCGGCGCGTCCGCGCCAGGCGAAGTCGTTTTGCGCGAATACGGCTTCACCGTCGACGAGGTCTGCAGGCGCGCACGGGCGCTTCGCCGCTGAAGCAAGTGTCCTGTCACGTGACGAGCGTTGCTTCGTTCCCGTGCGACAAGGCCATCATTGGTTTGGCGACGGGACCCGCGCCCTGCACGAGAAATGCAGAACCGTGGATTCTCGCCACCACCATACTGGCGTCGAGCATGGTCTTCATCGACGGAACCGTGGTCAATGTCGCGCTGCCGGCGTTGCAGCGGGCCTTGGGCGCGACACTGGCTGACGCGCAATGGATTGTCGAAGCGTACGAGTTGATGCTCGCCGCGCTGCTGCTGGTCGGTGGGGCCGCGGGTGACCGCTTCGGCCGCCGCCGCGTGTTCGCGATCGGCGTCGCCGTTTTCACCGTCGCGTCCGTCGCCTGCGGTCTTTCCGGTCGCGTCGGGGAACTCATAGCTGGCCGAAGTCTGCAAGGTGTCGGCGGTGCGCTGCTGGTACCGGGCAGTCTGGCGCTCCTCAGTGCGTCGTTCGATCCGGAGCGGCGCGG
>VBDA01000323.1:1372-1823 GCA_005883655.1 Betaproteobacteria bacterium
TGACGTTCCGCTACGTTTCCGAAAGTCGCGGCGAATCGTCGGACGGCCCGATCGACTGGCTCGGCGCAGTGCTGGCCGCGATCGGTCTGGGTGGCATCGTTTATGCGCTGATCGAAGCGCAGTTCGTTGGCTGGAGCAGTCGATCGGTTCTGGGCTCGCTGGTGCTTGGCGCATGCGTCCTGGCCGCGTTCCTGGTGGTCGAATGGCGTCATAGCACACCGATGTTACCCCTGCGTTTGTTTCGTTCGGTTGATTTCGCCGGCGCGAACCTGTTGACCTTGCTTCTCTATGCCGCACTTGGCGGTAGTCTCTTTTTCCTTCCGCTGAATCTTATCCAGGTCCAGGGCTATTCGACGGTTGCGGCGGGGGCGGCATTGCTGCCCTTCGTCTTGCTGATGTTCGTCTTGTCGCGCTGGGCAGGCGGCCTGGTCGACCGTCATGGCGCCAAGCT
>VBDA01000323.1:1873-12310 GCA_005883655.1 Betaproteobacteria bacterium
GGTGTCGGCGGTAGCTACTGGACGACTTTTTTTCCCGCCGCACTGGTGCTTGGATTCGGAATGACATTGACCGTTGCGCCGCTGACCACCACGGTCATGCAATCCGTGGCCTCGAATGCGGTCGGCGTCGCTTCGGGCGTCAACAATGCGGTTTCGAGCGTGGCGGGCTTACTGGCCATTGCCAGCTTCGGCATGGTCATGTCGCTCACGTTTGACGTCGACCTCAGAGGGCGCCTTGCGGCAACCGGCTTGCCGCCGGAGATCGTTACGGCGGTCGAGTCGCAACGTAGCAAGCTGGCGGCAATCGAGGTCCCATCGAGCGCCAGCCCGGAGGCGCGGACGTCGATCGAAGGCGCGGTCGCGGGGGCCTTCGTCGCCGGCTTTCGCCGCGTCATGCTGATCGCCGCGCTGCTCGCGCTGGCAAGCGCGGCAAGCGCGTGGCTGATGATCGGACGCCGAAGCTCAACACGCGCGAGTTTGCGGCATCACGCGTGAAAACTATTTTTTGCGCCGACGGAGCGGATTTGTGCCCGCCCGTTCGCCGTAGTGGGCTAGTTGCAGTCCGCGATCAAGACGCGGCAGCTCGCATTGTTGCAGTCGCTGAGGGCCTTCTTTTTCGCCTCTTGCGCCGTCGATGCGGTGCCGGTTCCCGAGTACTTTCTTGACGACGCGTAGGCGCCGCACTTTTCATAAGTGACCGCTACGTCGCATTTGGTGCCACTGGCTTCCTTGCAGAATTTCATGGCGTTCTGGGTCGCCTTGGCCTTGGAATCGCCGCCACCCACGCCATAGGCAGGGTCCTTTTCACCGACCTGGTCGTCAACGGCGATAACTCCCCACGAGGCATGCGCGGCAACCGGAACCATCATCGACATAGCGAAAACCAGAGCAATCAAACTTTTCATTGGAAGTCTTTCGAAAGTGAAGTTACGTTGCTGGCGCGACATGCGTTCTTGTTGGCGATGACGGCAGGTCCTGAGATCGATTCAAGATCGACCTCAAACGGTCTTTCGGCGTGGCCCCGCTTGATGCACGAGCGTCGACGCCACCTTTGGCGTTCCCGGGAGCAATAATCGAGCCGCACGGGAATCCGACGGGCGCTTACGGGGTAACAAGGCCGTCCGTAGCCGGGGCGCTCGAGGCCCCGCGAAGATCGGTCTCGCAGGTCTCGCGAACGGAAAGTGCCGCCACACGGCATATCGGGCTGCGTTCGTGCGCGAGATTCGCCACGCGTTCTGGTGCCGCTACGGCGATTGGATCGTGGGCTTTCGCAGCGAGCCGATGTAGGCGTCAGCCGCTTTCTTGATCCCTTCCGCTTGGGTGGGATAGGCATGGATAACACGGGCGAGGGTCTTGAGGCCGATCCGCGCGACGATCGCCAGCGTAATTTCGTTGATCATCTCGCCGGCATGGCGGGCGACGATGGTCGCGCCGAGAATCCGGTCGGACCTTTCCTTGAGATGGATCTTGACGAAGCCGGTCTCTTCGCCGTCGGCGATCGCGCGGTGCACGTCGTGCATCGGTATCGTGAAGGTCCTCACGGGGATGTCCCGATCGCGCGCTTCGCGGACGTAGAGGCCGACGTGGGCGATCTCGGGATCGGTATAGGTGCACCACGGAATCGTCAGCGCGCTCAAGCGGCGGTGGCCGAGCGCCAACGCGTTATGCACCGCGATGCGTGCGGAAGCGTCGGCGGTGTGAGTGAACTTGTGCTCCAGGCAGGCGTCTCCCGCGGCGTAGATGCGTGGATTGCTGGTCTGCAGGAAGTCATCGATTCGGATCCCGAGGGTGGCGTCGCAGTCGATGCCTGCAACATTCAGATTGAGGCGCTCGACGTTGGGCAAGCGGCCGGTGCCGGTCAGGATTGCGTCGACAGTCACCGTGCTCTGGTAGCCGTCGCTGATGAGATCGACGACTTTCCGGCCGCCTTCCATGCGCACTTTCACGGCCTCGGTATTGAGCCTGACATCGATACCGTCGCGCGCAAACGAATCGGAGAGAAGTTGCGCGGCGTCGCGCTCTTCCTTGGGCAGGAAAAGCGGCAGGCTCTGTGCGATGGACGTGCGCGCGCCGAAGCGGCAAAACGCTTGCGCCAGCTCGCAGCCCAGCGGGCCGCCACCGATCACCAACAGGCGGCGAGGCAGCTCGGTCAAGTCGAATACGTTTTCGTTGGTCAGATAACCTGCCTCGACCAGGCCGGGGATCGACGGCGTGTCGGGACGCGCGCCGGTGGCGACCAGTGCCTTCCGGAAGCGCAGTTTGGTGCCGTCCACGGATAGCGAGTCGCTCGCGGTGAAGTGCGCTTCGCCGAGAAAGACATCGACACCGGCGGAGCTCAGACGCTGAGCCGAATCGAACCGGCTGACGCGGGCAGTGATGCGATGCATGCGTTTCATCACTGCAGGAAAGTCGACGCGGATATCGGCGGGAACTTGCGCGCCGTAGTGCTCGGCATTGCGCATCTCTGCGTAAAGACGAGAGGTCCGGATGATCGCTTTCGACGGGATGCAGCCGACGTTCAGGCAGCCGCCGCCGAGCAGCCCCCGCTCGACGAGCGCGACCTTCGCGCCCATCGATGCCGCCACGCGCGCCGCGACCAATCCCGCCGGACCGCCTCCGATGACCACTAAATTGTAGCGGCCCGCCGGCTTCGGGTTGCGCCATGGTGCCGGGTGCGCATTTTCCGTTCGCTCCCGCTCATATGCATCCTGAGGGGGTGTCGCGCTTGGGATGCCGCTTAGCTGCATTTGAACGATCCAGCAAATAAGGAGCGGCTATAGCCAACCGCCGCGGAATCCGGCCTGCCGCAAACCAGCGCGGATAGGAGGGCAGTCGCGCATCAGGCGCCAGATCAGCCCGGTGCGATAGTTTTCTATCATCATGACGACGATGCCCTGGTCGAGCCCGAAGTTGCCTTGCGACACCCAGGCGCGATGGTCGACACTCGCGAGACCTGGATTGAAACTGCTCGCATAGCGTGACTCGGGCAGCATCTCCGGATAGCGCAGATGCATGTGGCGCACGGCATCGAGCGCGACGTCCGGGGTGAACGGCAGCGATGCAAGCGCAGCCCATCCGGCGATGGTGCCATCGTCAGGTCCGTAGGGCACGCCGCGCGCTGCATAGCCGAACAGGCGCCGCGGCTCTCCGGCCACATCGGGCAATTCGTCGCTCGGTCCGTCACACGCGGTAAGACCCCAGCAGTATTCGTCATAACCCCCGAATTCGTTCGGGTTGCGCTGGGCGTACTCGCGCTGGACGAGCGTCGCGCGTCGGCTGTTCTCGAAATAATCGCAACGCTTCTCGCGCATGAAAGGATCCCTGATCCCGCGGAAATCGATCCATGCATGCGAGAATTGGTGCATGAAAAGCGGCCCTCCGTACAGAAAATCGTAGCCGTATTCTCCCACTGGTAAGTCGCCGTCCATGCGTGGTAACAGTGGCCTTCGAGCGGATGGGTCGGCGAGCCGAGCGCCAGCACGTAGAGCACGATCGCCTCGTTGTAACCCTCCCAACCGTAATGCAGGAATCCGCACTCCGGCTTCCAGCCTTGCCTGAGGGTCTCGCCGCCGTCCTGCGCCCATCGCCAGTCGATGCGGCGAAAGAGCATGTCGACGATTTTGCGCAGCTCGATTTCTTCGGGAGCGTTGGAACCAAAGTACATACTTGCGGTCAACGCACCGGCGATCAGCAGCGCGGTATCGATCATCGATAGTTCCGAGCGCCAGACGCGCGCGCCGCTTTGAAAATCGAGGAAATGATAGTAAAATCCCTTGTAACCGGTTGACTCGGGCCCGCCGCTTTGATCGCTGTCGCGGAAAAAGCGCAGCGCGGCGAGGCTGCGCTGCAGCGCTTCGGGCCGCGCGAGCCAGCCGCGTTCAACCGCCACCGGATAACTCGACAGCGCGAATCCGACTACCGCGATACTGACCGGCGAATTCGCACGAGAGTTGTCCGCGACCAGGCCGTTGGCCGGATTTATCGCCTGCGGGAAGTAGTCGAACGCGGCGCGCTGCAGCCGGTTCAGCAAAGTATCGTCGGTTGTCTCGAACGCTCGAGTCATATGCGTTCATATGCATTTTTTGACGATGATACCGCAGGGCAAGCTCGGGTCTCGACTTCGAGCCATCGCAAACGACGGCGCGCGTTGCGGCTTACACGCTTCTCGGAACCGATACCGCGCCGACTAGCTTTACGTTGTTCTCGGGAAGGCGTTTCCCACGCGGCTACGCAGCATTAGATCGCGTGCGTGACCTCCGAGTCGCGGTGGCCGCGAGCTCCGCTGTCGTGCTCCGAAACGCAAATTATTCGGGTCGAGTTGCTCAATTCCGAGCTCCGCGAGCACGCGTCCGTTCTTGCGCTGCACAGAATGTACTTGTCAAATGTCCAATATGCTATTAGCATACGCGTCCCCGGTGTCCAAGCAGAACCAGCTTGAATGGACTCTCGGGCATTTTTTTATCATCAATCACAAAATCGATGCGTCCCAATATCCTGGTTTCTCTTTTACAAAATGTCGCTGTATTTATTGTTTTAGCGCTCGCAGCACTCCCGGTTCAAGCTCACGACGGCGCTGCCGCTTTTCCGGCGTCGCCCCAAGCGCCAGCGGCGTCTGCGCCGCTCGAAGCAGTCACGGGAACGGTTAGCGATTTAGTCGTCGACAATCGCGTCTCCGGCCTGAGCACCCGTTACGTCACATTAAAGCTTGATGACGGCCGCAACCTTGCGCTCAACGGCTCCGGTGTGGACCAGTTGACGAAGGGTATGCGAGTACAGGCGACCGGCCAACGCGCCGGAGATACGCTTTTCGTCAGCGCTTATCACATCGTCGCCGGTGAAGCCGCCACGGCAAGCATAACCAGAGCGCTAGCCACAGCCCAGGCGCAAGGGACGCTCGGGATGGTGCATGCCGACAATTTCGACCAGGGCCGCAGTACGTACGGCCTGGTGGTTCGCGACAGCGACGGCCGAGCGACGCCGCTCGTGCTGGCGGTGATACCTGACACGCTTCGAATCGGTATGCAGGTGGTCGCCACAGGAACGCAGGCAACCGACGGCAGCTCTCTCGAGGTCAGCAATATAACGATTTTGGCGATGCCGCCGCCGCAGTCCAACGGTCCTTTGGCAGCGCCCATCACCAACAAAGTACTCGTCGTTCTCGTCCAGTTCCCGGGTGGAGGGGCCCCGGCATTCACGCAGGCCCAGGTCGATCAGACCATGCGAACCAACAGTGCCAGCGTTGCCAATTACTACCAGGAAGTGTCGTATGGCCAGCAGTTTGCTCAATGTCACGGTGACGCCTTGGCTGCTGTCGGCGAGCGCTGTGCCGTCGACCTGCGACTATACCGCCATCGGCAACGCGGGCGACGCCGCTGCGACCGCGGCAGGCTTCGTGCTGGCCAATTACCAGAACCGCTTCTACGTCTTTCCGTCTCGCGGCGACTGCGGCTGGGCGGGCCTCGCCTACGTCGGCTATGGCCAAGCCTGGAGCAACGGCTACAACCAACTCAGTGTCTACGCGCACGAGCTTGGGCACAACTTCAATTTGCTGCACGCCGCGAGTCTGTATTGTCCGGGTCAGGCCATCGGCGGCGGTTCCTGCGGCTCGGAGGAATACGGCGATCCGTTCGATGTCATGGGCAACATCAGCGCGATGCATTTCAACGCGGCGCAAAAATCGATTCTGAACTGGATCCCCGCAGCTTCGGTGAAGACCCACACAGCGGGGAGCGCGACCTACACGCTATCGCCGATCGAATCAGCCGGCGGAACGACGTATGCCGTGAAAATTCCCGCAGCGGCCAATCGCACCTATTGGCTCGAGTATCGGCAGCCCATTGGCTTCGACAGCGGCATGTCCTCGTACCCGAATAACGGAGCGCAGATTCGTGTGTCGAGTCCGTTTGAAGGGCTTTGCACTGGCTGCGGCGATGATACCGAGCTGCTCGACATGACGCCAGGAACAGCCAACAATTTCGGCGATGGCGCGCTGATCGTGGGCCAGACCTACGTCGACAGTAATTACGGCACGACCATCAGCGTGCTGGCGGCGAACGCTAGCGCGCTGACGGTTCAAGTTACGGCACCCGGTGGCTCCCCCACGACCACCACGCTGGTGAGCTCGCTCAATCCGTCGACTGCCGGCGCAAGCGTCACGTTTACGGCCACGGTGACGGGCAGCGCCCCGACCGGGAGCGTGAACTTCAAGGATGGCGGCACATCGATTTCGGGTTGCACCAGCTCTGCAGTTACCGGTGCCGGCAATACGCGCACGGCCATCTGCATCACCAGCGGCCTCGCAGCCGGCACGCATACCATCGTTGCTGCTTACAGCGGCGATTCGGGTAACGCCGGCTCGAGCAGCGGCCCGTTATCGCAGGTGGTAAACCAAGGCATAAGCACAAGCACGACAGCGCTGACCAGTTCGCTCAATCCATCGACGTCCGGTGCAAGCGTAACGTTTACGGCGACGGTGACCGGTACCGCGCCTACCGGCAGCGTCAACTTCCAGGATGGCGGGATTTCGATTTCCGGTTGCGCAACCTCGGCAGTCAGCGGTGCCGGCAATACGCGTACCGCCAGCTGTACGACCAGCGCTCTGGCGGTGGGCGGCCACAGCATCGTCGGCAGCTACAGTGGCGATGCCGGCAATGCGGCGTCGAGCAGCGTGGTGCTGTCTCAGGTCGTTAACAATGCTTCGAGCAGCAGCAACGTGGCATTGGCGAGCGCGGGGGCGGTGGCCTCGGCATCGAGTGTCTATAGCGGTAGTTATCCGGTGGCCGCGGTCAACGACAACGAGCGTGCCGGAATCAACTGGGCCAATGGCGGTGGTGGCTGGGCCAGCAGTGGCGGTCCACCGGCCTGGGTGCAAATCAATTTCAATGGCAGCAAGACCATCGATCGGGTAGTGGTCTATACCTTGCAGGACAATCTGCTCAATCCGATCGAGCCTAGCGACACGCTGACCTTTACCCAGTACGGCATCACCGATTTCACGGTCCAGGGCTGGAACGGCTCGGCCTGGGTCACGCTGGGGAGTGTCAGCGGCAACAATCTGGTCAAGCGGACGGTCAGCTTCAGCGCCTTTACCACCAATCAGATTCGGATCAACGTCACTGGTGCGCTCTACCTTAACGCACGTATCGTCGAAATCGAGGCATGGGGTAATTGATCGAGGCGGCTGACTGACGCGCGACGCCGAATCGAAAACATCATCGCTGCGACGCCCAGTCCCAGGAGAGGAAGCGGCGAGGGTTCAGGTAGATTTTGGCGCAAAGGCGGACGCGTGCCATAGACAAAGTCCTGCTCGTTACCGCTGTGCAGGAATGAAACCGAGTAGCTGCTAGTAAGCGGCAAGTTCTGCAACCAGGTATTTGCCTGAGCAACCGCGGCAGCATTGGCGGAGGTGGCGTAGAAGTTTCCCGATGCGGAGATTCCAGGAGTCAGATTGTAGTTGGGCAGTGTCGTCGTTTCATAGCGAATTTCCCAAATCGCTAACTGAAAGGCGACCGATTTGACCAGCGTGCTCGTGGCACCGGCCGCACCGCCCACCTCCTCGAAGAGCCTCGCCAGGTCCGGGTTGCTCGCCGGCGACTCTGTGTAATCCGTGTACTCGACGCCGAAGTAGAAATATTGAGTCAGCTCAAAGCACCAGAACGTGATCGGGAGACCGTTCCAGGTACCGACAAACGATCCAGCGCCGGTGCTGACGTCAGGTGCGGTAACGGACACCGGATCGGATCCTACTGCCGAATAACCCGTTCCTATAAATGACGTTGCGCTCGCAATGGGAATGACACTCAAGGCAACTACGCCAGCGAGTAAAGCGTTACGTAACGTTGGTCTCCATTTCAAGGCGGTGTTCCTCGGTTCGTGTCAGATAAAGTAGGTCCAGGACGCGGTCCACTGCGATCCTTTCCCCGTCTCCCAGCGAACTCACCCTCGTATGCGCATGAAAGCAAAGCAAGGCCTGTGCCCCGATGCCGATTGAATGTTTTTGATAATTATCAATGATCTAGAGATGTTATCTCGACCTGTACGAGAGGTATCGCACAACGATCGTAAAGAAAGCCGCCAAGTCGAACCGCGGGCACGCACGCGACCAATGGTGGTTTATTCTTCGCCGCGGCGAACGACAAGTCGTAAATGCTATTATGAAAATGGGCCCGGGGTGGATAAGCCCTGCAGCATGACATTACGGTACTTGCATGAGCGGCTCGGTGCCACTTGCGCATTGAATGGGAGCCCGATGAAATCGATGAAGCGTAAAGATCGTTGGATTTGCGCTGGAGCCGTAACTGCGGCGGTATTTGGCTTGGGCGGCTGCGACCTTCGCGGCGACACCGAACAGGCCCATCTTCAGCGGGCCAAGGATTTCAAAACAGGGGGGAAGCTTCAGTCGAGCGTAATCGAGCTGAAAAACGCGCTGCAAAAAAATCCCGACAACGCAGAAGCGCGCTGGTTGCTCGGAGAAACCTACCTCGATCTTGGTCAAGCCCCCGAGGCCGAGCAGGAGCTCGTCAAGGCCAAAGAGCTCGGCTTCGGCGAGGAAGAGGTGCAAGTGCCTCTAGGCAAGGCGCTTTTAGCTGAGGGACTCTATCAGCGCGTCCTTTCCGAGATCGAAGCTAATCCCGCGTTCTCGCCTGCCAGTCAGTCAAAAATAATCGCCGTGCGCGGCGAGGCCCATTTAGGGCTCCGCCAACTCGATCAAGCCTGTGCGTTGTTCGCGCAGTCCATCGACGTTGACCACAGCTACGTTCCGGGATACTGGGGCTTGTCGAAATGCGCAGGCGCAAAGGGAAATCTCCCTGAGGCCCGGGCGCAGCTCGAAAAAGCGCTCAAGCTCGAGGAAAAGAACAGCGGCACGTGGACGATGTTGGGCGATATCGAGCGCTTCACCAGCCACCAGCCCGAAGCCGAAGCGGCATACGCGAACGCGCTCAAATACAAACCCGATGATCTTGATGCGCTGCTCGGCAGAGCCACATCGCGTATCACCGCCAACAAACCCGAAGAAGCCGCCAAGGATATCGATGCGGTGCTCACGATCGCCAAGGCCCATCCAGTTGCGAACCACTTGCGCGGTGTCATCCAGTACGGGAAAGGCAACTACGCCGATGCGAAAACTTCTTTCGAACAGGCACTTGCTGTCAGCCCGGGATACTTCCCCGCTGTCTTATGGCTGGGATACACCAACTATGCCCTGAAGAATTACGCGCAAGCCGAAAGCCAGTTTGCGCAGTATGTAACGGAGTATCCCAGGGTGGTTCAAGTTCAGGCGCTGCGAGCGCTTAGCCAAGCCAGAATGGGAGGGAGGAAGGAAGCGCAGCAAACGCTCGGGCTGCTGCGCAATGCGAAGATCGAAGATCCCCAGAGCCTATCCGCGCTCGGCCAGACGCATATGCTGCTGGGCGAGAAGGACCTCGCGGCACGTTACTTTCGCGAAGTCGTCACAAAAATGCCTGAACGAGCCGAAGCGCGAATCGAACTGGCTAACGCCTTACTGCAAAAAGGCGAAAACGAGCAGGCGATAGAGCAGCTTCAAAAAGCGATTGCCCTGAGTCCCGGCGAGACACAGGCCGACGAGCAACTGATTCAAACTCTGATTCAGACCAAACAGTTCGATAAAGCGAAGGCGGCGATAAGCGCGTTGCAGGCGAGACAGCCGAAAAGCCCCGCTCCCCATCTTTATAGCGGACTAATCGCGATCCAGCAAAACAAAGCAGACCTTGCCGAGGCCGAATTTCTCAAGGCATGGGAGCTCGCACCCGACGATCCCCGCGCGGCAAATAACCTGGCGGCGCTCGAGGTGCGCAAAGGACGTATCGAAGAGGCGCGCAACTATTATAAAAAAGTGCTCGATCGGGGCAAAGAGGACCTTTCAACGTTGATGGGCCTCTACAACCTGGAGCTGGCGGCAAAACGCCCCGATGAAGCCAGAAAAATGCTGGAGCGCGCGGCTGCAAAATACCCCACGGCGACGCAGCCTGCCGCACTGCTGGCGGGGAGCTACCTTAAGGCGGGGCAGCCCTCGAAAGCGATAGAAATAACGCAAGCAGCGGCCCAGGCCAATCCCAACGACCTGCAGCTGCTGGACGTCCGGGGCATCGCCTATTTGGCGAACCGGGATCCGGCGAATGCGCTTGAGATGTACCAACGACTGGTCAAGTTACTTCCAAATTCAGCCGAAGCCAACTTCAAGCTGGGGGCGGCTCAGGCCGCGCTCAAGGATCGAGCAGCCTCCGCATCGTTCGCGCAGGCGCTGAAGTTGGAGCCCTCGCACCTCGGCGCCAAGCTCGCGCTCGCCCAGCTCGATCTGCTGGAAGGGAAAAACGATGAAGCGCTGCGGTTGGCTCGCGAATTGAAGAAGGAGCATCCCGAGACGGTCGAAGCCGTCCTGATCGAATCACAAGCGCTTGCGGGCCAGAAGAAGTTGCC
>VBDA01000636.1:0-2316 GCA_005883655.1 Betaproteobacteria bacterium
GCTTCGCGCAATAGTTCGCTTTTGAGCATGTCATTGATATGCGTATGCACCGTCGGCTGCGAAAGGCCGAGCTCTTTAGCAAGGCGCGCGATCGTTTTGGGTTGCCGCGCAACCGAATTCAATACCCGTTCCTTGGTGCCATCGTTTAGCAGTTTGTTTTGGGTGACGCCGGCCCAGGGGTCGCTGTAACCATGCTGCACCGACACACACTCACATGGAAAATGGAGTGCTTGCCCGTTCTTCCGAAGGCTCATCAAGTTCTCCAAAGGCTGTTAACCAGTTTTCGCGCTATCAATAGCGGGCTTGGCTTTAGTCTTAGGCCAAACCCTAAGACGTGGACCAGATATTGCTTAGGCCGCAGCAGGCCACGTGCCATTTTATCGATGTTCCCCATAAATCACTGATTTTCTTGATGTGACGATCCATCGGCGCGCGTTCGTGGATGGGCTTTGTGCAGCGAGAACTACATGGCAGATGTAAGAATTACCGGGCGACATCGACTGCAGGTGCAGCGGCCGGCGAGAAAGTATGCGAGCACGCGTCAGAGCAATACTCTGCGATCGAGAAAAAGCGGCGGCTGATGAGGTGAATACTGGACAGGGAGGGTAACGCATGTTCGCGTGACGGCGTGACTGCCGTAGATCGGTCGAGTCAGTCACTGGGGTTTTAACGGGTCTATTTGATAGCGGTTTAGTGCTGCATGGACATGATCGAGGTTGTCGTTCCGCGTGCAACTAAGGAGAACAACATGCGTACCCCTGCGAGCATTGCGGGCCACCCGATTCACGCGATGTTGATCGTGTTCCCGGTCGGGTTGCTCATCTTTTCACTCGTCTGTGACCTCATTTCGATGCGAAGTGCCGACCCCGCGACGTGGGCGCTCGTCGCCTTCTATACGATGGTCGGGGGCTTTATCGGCGCGCTTTGCGCCGCCATATGTCGATCAACCTGGTGGCGGTTGCGCTTTACGCAATCAACATCTGGCTGCGATTGCAATCCGGAACCAACACCGGCACCCCTCTAGTGCTCTCAGTCATCGGGGTCTGCATGCTCGCGGTGTCTGGCTGGCTCGGGGGAAAGATGGTTCACGAAGCAGGAATCGGCGTAGACATTGCGCCACGCTGAGGCTGCGGTGTAACGCCACATTTCAAGCCAGGTCCGAATTCTGAATCGGGAGTTCGCCATGAAGAGCGCACAAGGTCGTGCCTGCCGGAGACTTCCCCTACTTATTTCGTTGTCGCTTGCGCTCGGGAGCTGCACTTGGACCGGGATGCAAAAACCTGAAGCCACCGACGACGATGGAGGCCGTGGCCTGCGTGAGCATGTAAGCCAGATGCTCGCGGAGGGCCAGAAGATATTCCGTTACGATACTTTCGGAAACGAAGCATTCTGGGGCGGCTCGGTGAAGCTGCATCAGGCAATCGCCGGCGCCGGTCTGGGCGGCACCGGGCCGGGGCTCAGCCCGAAGCAGGCACTGGAGCTCGGGCTCAAGGTCGACATGACAGTGGTGCCCAAAGCCCTTGCCGACGTGATAACAACGGCGGTCAAGGACGCAGTTAAGACTGGAAGGGGGCCACTCGACGATCCAGGCGTCACCCTGGCACTGCTCAAGGCCAACGCCGTCGTCGGGGTCACAGGATTTTTTAGCAATGATGGCAAGAGCTTGACGTCAGTGGGCGTGCAATGCGCGCTATGTCATTCGACGGTGGACGATGCCTTGCTGCCGGGAATCGGTCGCCGCCTGGATGGCTGGCCGAATCGCGATCTCAACATTGGAGCGATCGTCGCTACCGCCCCGGACTTGAGCGCTTATACCAAGATGCTGCAAGTCGATGAAGCGACGGTTCGGAAAGTGCTCAACAGCTGGGGCCCTGGTAAGTTCGATGCTGAACTCAACCTTGATGGCAAGGCCTTCCGGCCGGATGGCAAGAGTGCGGCGACGCTCAATCCTGCGGCCTTTGGCCTTGCCGGCGTCAACAACCACACGTGGACTGGCGCCTGGGGCACGGTGTCGTATTGGAACGCTTACGTCGCCAACCTTGAAATGCACGGCTTGGGCAACTTCTTCGATCCGCGTCTCGACGATGCGGTGAAGTATCCGGTGGCGGCTCGCACCCGCCAAGGTCACAAGCAGGACGCGGATGATCGCATCACGGCCAAGCTTCCCGCGCTTCACTTCTATCAACTCTCGCTGCCGGTTCCCAAGCCGCCGTCCGGATCCTTTGATGCCGCTGCGGCGAGTCGTGGTGAAGTGCTGTTCAGAGGGAAGGCACGCTGTGGGTCGTGCCATGTGCCACCATTGTTTACCGAACCCGG
>VBDA01000636.1:2332-3823 GCA_005883655.1 Betaproteobacteria bacterium
TCGGAATCGACGACTTTCAGGCAAAGCGCGCACCTGACGATCGTTACCGTACGGCGTCACTGCGTGCATTGTGGGACGTCAAGAAGATTCACAAGGGCGGCTACTATCATGACGGACGCTTTGCGACGCTCATGGATGTCGTCAATCACTATGACCGCCACTTCCAGACAAGATTAAGCGACTTGGAAAAGAAGGATCTAATCGAATATTTGAGTTCAATCTAATCATCAACAGTGGCGAGCTTGAACGCAGTCCGCTAACTCGCTCGTTCGGGGTCTCGATTCTGACTCAGGATATTGCGCTGGATATTATCCCGAATGCGATCCGCTCATCCGTTGGTGGCATCATGCGGACGGCAGCGGAACCTCAGCGGTGAAATCCATTCCGGTACTGATACAAACGGGATAGCCGACTGAACCTCGAGATCTTGGGTAGTGTGTTCACGCTCCAGTAAGTCCTTTTTGACACATGCGCCACCTGACTGCTAGCCGTAAATGCGTAAGCACGAAGTCGCGGTGATTACTGGCGCCAGCGCTGGCGTGGGACGCGCAGCCGCGCGGGAATTCGCGCGGCGAGGGGTACATCTCGGCCTCATAGCTCGCCACCGCGAGGCCCTCGAAGCCACAAAGACAGATATCGAAGCCTATGGCGTGAAAGCGCTCGTTTGTGAGGCCGATGTCGCGCGGAGCGATCAGGTCGAGGCCGCTGCGAGCGCAATCGAACGTGATCTTGGTCCGATCGATATTTGGGTCAACAACGCCATGGTGACCATCGTCTCGCCGATCAAGCAATTGCAGCCAGATGAAGTCAAGCAGGTCACCGAGGTAACGTATCTGGGCGCAGTAAATGGTACCCTTGCCGCACTGCGCAGAATGTTGCCGCGCGATCGGGGCACGATCGTGCAGGTTGGTTCCGCACTTTCGTATCGTGCGATTCCTTTGCAAGCGCCTTACTGCGGTGCCAAATTCGCGATACGCGGCTTTACCGATTCATTGCGTAGCGAGTTGCTCCACGACCGCAGTCGGATCCACGTTACGATGGTCCAGTTGCCTGCTCTCAATACGCCGCAATTCGATTGGTGCAAGACGCGGATGCCGCGCAAACCGCGACCCGTGCCGCCGATATTCCAGCCCGAGATCGCGGCACGGGCGATCGTCTGGGCCGCACGGCATCGACGCCGCGAACTGTTCGTTGGCAGTTCGACAGTAAAGGCAATTCTGGCGAACAAGATAGCGCCAGGACTGTTGGATCGCGTTCTTGGGCGTAAAGGATACGATGCGCAGCAATCCGACGAGCCGGCCGGCCCAGACCGTATCGACAATCTCTGGGATACCGTACGCAAAGGTCATGACGCGCACGGGCGCTTCGATGGAGAGGCCAAATCGAACAGCAGCGAACTGTGGCTCACTACTCACCGAGCGTGGATGGGTGCTGCTGCACTCGCGACCTTGGTCCTAGCGCACATTGCCAGCAGATCGCGGCGGTAACGGC
>VBDA01000324.1:0-8373 GCA_005883655.1 Betaproteobacteria bacterium
CTGCCGGGAGCATTCGTAACACTGTCGGGAGCATTCGTGGCGTTTCCGAGAACATTCGCGGTGCTGGCGGGCGCATTGGTGACGCTGACAAGCGCAGCCGCGGCAGCAGGAGCAAGCCGTGCCGAGTCGCTGCGAAAATGGACTCGGATGCGTTGCTCCGGGGTGGTATCCAACCCGATGGCCTTGAGCGCGCCGTCTCCGGCAAGCGAGACGTCGAGCGCATTGTCGGCGCCCATGAATCCGGCCACGAAAGCCGACGTCGGACGGTGAAAGATTTCCTCCGGTGCGCCGATCTGGACGATGCGCCCGGCGTCGATGACGGCGATGCGGTCAGCCAGCGTCAGCGCCTCCTCGCGGTCGTGCGTCACATACACCGCAGTGATTCCGATTCGCTGCTGCAGTGCGCGGAGCTCGTGGCGCAGCTCGAGGCGCACCTTGTAATCGAGATTCGACATCGGCTCGTCGAGCAGCAGCAAGCGAGGATCGACCGCAAGCGCGCGGCCCAGGGCGACGCGCTGCCGCTGTCCGCCTGAAAGCTGCGTTACCTGGCGCGGCCCGAAATTCTCGAGCTGCAGCAGCTTGAGCATCTCGGCCACCCGCGCGGCGATTGCATCCTTCTTCCAGTTGCGCATGCGTAAACCGTAGCCGATGTTGTCCGCGACGCTCATGTGTGGCCACAAGGCGTAGGACTGAAACATCATCGCCGTTTCGCGCGCCTCAGGAGGAAGACGGGTGATCTCCTTGCCGTCGACGCGAATCGCTCCCGAGTCCGGAAGCACGAAGCCGGCGATGGAGCGGAGCAAGGTCGTCTTGCCGCAGCCCGAGCTGCCGAGCAGCGCGATCATCTCGCCGCGCTGCACGCTCAAGCTCACCTGGTCGAGCACACGTGTCGTGCCGTAAGAAACCGTCAGCGCTTCGATCGACAGATAGGGCGTCATGAACGAATGAGACGTCGGTAAAAAACCTTGGGCTTTCAGTATGACGCGGATATGACCGAGCAGCTACACCGCAAGCGGTCAGGCGCGATCGGCGGGCCCGCGATCGGCGAAAATGCCTTTTGTGCGCCGCAGCAGCAGGCGGCTGCGATCCAAGTTTTGTGGAAAAGCGCGACGCGTTGCTTCGAGCTTGCGCTAAGCGCGAGCCCGCGCCCAAAAGCCCCACGACGGTGTGATATGCTGCGCGTCACTCGAAGCCGCACGGAAAGTCGCGTCGTGGTGCGATTATCCGCTCTCATCCGCGAAGCCCGGTGCCGACACCGGCGCTGCGTTTTTCTCGCCAGAGAACCGACCCCAGCATGATCCGATCTTTGCTCACCGCCGCCGTCGCTGCATGGCTCGCCCTGGCCACCCCCTGTGCTGCGGCAGCCGAGCTCATCTTCGCCGTCACCGAGGGCATCACCTATTACCAGACCAACAGGGAAATCGCTTCCCGCTTCCAACCGCTCACCGAGCTCCTTGCCCGGGCCCTCAGGCGGTCGGTGCGCATCGTCATCGTCAGTGCCTATGACGATTTGCGCGCGGGACTCGCGCGCCAGGAGTACGACCTCGCTTTCGTCCATCCGGCGCACGTGTCGTTGGCAGCGATCAAAGCAGGCAAGTACAAGTCGGTCGCATGGACGGTCGGCTACACAGATTATGCGGTCTCGATGCTGATGAACAAGGACCAGCCTTTCACTCGCCTCGAGGATCTCCGCGGCCGCACCGTAGTAAGCCCGGATCCCGACTCCATTACCGCGGCGATGCTGCGCGCCATGCTGCGCGACCAGAAGCTCGGCGCCGCCGACGTCAAGATCGTCACCACCCGATATCAGGATGCGGTGCCGTTCTATGTCGAGTACGGATTCGCCGACGCGGGAGCTACCGCGGCCAAAGCGGTGATCCAGGCGTGGACGCAAAAGGGTGGCAAGGTGCTTTTATCTTCGCGTCCCGTTCCGATCAAACAGATAATCGCGTCAACCAGGCTCTCGGCCGACGACGAGCACCAGATTCATGGCGTCTTGCTCGGACTCGCGCAAAGCGACGCCGGCCGAAACGCGCTTACCACCTTGGGCTACAAGGGATTCGTCGACCCTTCGCGAGACGACGAGCAGAAGGCAATCGCCTGGCTGGGTTTGTAGCGCCGAATGGGCTCGCGCCCATTATTGGACCGCTGGCATGGAAGCCTTGGTCGGCGTGGTTCGACGCATGATTTCGTTTCGCAGCTCGTGAAACTGCTTGCGGGTCTCCGATTCCAGGAAGGCGGTTCCGATCACCGGCGGCACCCACATCGTGGGCACGAATTCGCCGTGATTGACGACGCGCGTAACGCCGCCTCCACCACTCATGATACGGGTCGTGAATGCCGAGGCCTTCATGTCGCCGCTGATCAAGTTCGAGCGGATTTCACTGTGTGGAACCAGCTCGACTTCACGAACGTTGTCGAAAAAGAATTTCAAGAGCCCGAACGAAGTACCGCTCTTCTGGGCAACGACGAGCGTGTTTCCTTTTCGATCGGTGATCCTGGAGGACTGCACGTTGGCGACGAATTGCGCCATGTGATCGTAATCGGTTAACACGTCCCATGTTGCCAGCGGCGGCGCTTGCACCATCATCTCGACATCGACGATGATTGTGGCGCCGTTTTTCTTCACGTGGACGGTGATGTCGCTCGCATCCTGTGCGTCGGTTCGCGACGGTGCTTGCGCAAGCGCGAGCGGGATGCTCAGGGAGAGCCCCAGGATCAGTGCGGGCAGCTTGTGGAGCGTGCTTACCATGATGAAGCCGGCATATAGTGTACTTGCTTAGTCGCCGCCCTGCCCCAAGAGGTTCCATGCTTCATCTGTCTCAGTCACACGCCGGATGCGTCGGCTGCCCAGCGGACATAAAGCGCTTGCGCTTGGGCGGCGGAAAGCTGCGGTCGCGGCGCAGCGGGACGTCGATTGCGTGCCTGATCGCGGTCGCATCGGCGCTGTTCGTGGCAAACGCCCGGGCGAATCTTTGGGGCTACCTCGATGAGCAGGGGGTCGCGCACTTCGCCACCGAGAAGCTCGATGAGCGTTATCAACTCTTTTTCAAAGGCGAGACCAATGTGGACGCGGCCGCGCGAGCTAAAGCCGAAGCCCCTCCGGCAGGCGGGGACTTCTCGCGCTCGCGAATGTATCGGTACGTGACCAGGCATCCGAATGTCGCGAAATTCTCGCCGCTGATCGAGCGAGACGCCAAGTTGAACGGTCTGGACCCTGCGCTGGTCAAGGCGGTGATCGCCGTCGAATCCGCATTCGAGCCTGCCGCGGTTTCGCCCAAGGGGGCGCTGGGGCTGATGCAGCTCACCCCGGATACCGGCGCCCGCTATGGTGTCGTGGCGGACAAGGAACGGTCCGCGGAACAAAAGCTCCTTGATCCAGCGATCAACCTTTCGATCGGCACCCGCTATCTGCGCGATCTCCTGTCGCTCTTCGCCAACGACCTCGGCCTTGCGCTGGCGGCGTACAACGCCGGCGAACAGACAGTTCAACATTACAAGCAAAGCATTCCTCCTTTTCCGGAAACGCAGGAATACGTCAAGCTCGTGCGCCAGTTCTACGCGCTGTATCGCCCTGCGCCCGTGGTGCCGCCCGCGCCGGCACGAATCATGATTCCGCGCCGTCACCGGATGCCGGAATAGCCGCAGGCCTGAATCACAACGGCGCCTGCGCTCCGCGATGTTGGCCTCACCAGGATCAACACGCGTCGCCTAGCACCCTTGGATCGACTGCACTGGGGTGCTGACCGCTATGCGCCGTCGGGTGCAGGCGCCGCGATTTTGCCCGCGCCCGGCCAGATCTCGTAGAGCACCTCCAGCAAGGCTTGCAACAGCGGATCGGCATTTCGTTTGGCGTCATGGACCAGCCAGAGCTTGGTGGCCGCGCTCGCACCCGGCCAGATCGCAACGCGCCCGGCTTTGCTGGATGCGGAAGCAAGCTCTTCGCGCACCAGGCTCACGCCGACCTGCGACTCGACCAGATTGATGATCACCGGCTCGTTGTCTGCCTCGATAAGTCTTGCCGGCAACGCAGAACGATCGTGAAAAAGTTCCATGACCAGCGCTCGATGCGAGCTGTGCTCAGGCGTAATGATCCACGGCCGCTCGGCGACGACCTCCCACGGCGCGCTCATCAGCTCGTCGGCCCAGGCGATGGGGATCGCCACCCGGTAGATAATTTCACGCAGTGCGACCGCATCCAGATCGGCTTCGGGTCGGTGCCCAAAGTAGAAACTCGCGTCGAGCGTGCCGTTGCGCACGCCGACCAGCGCCTCGCTGGACAGCACCTGATGCAGCTCGAGCTCGAGTTGGGGATGGCGCTCGAAGGCGAGAGCGAGCAATTCGCCCACTTGCAGGATGGATGGGTCCAAAACCGTGCCGATCTTGATGGTGCCGGTGGTCAGGCCGCGAAGCCGTTGCGCGGCGTGAGTGAGCTGCTGCACCGCCTCGATGACGCGTTGCGCGTCCTCAAGCAAGCGCCGGCCCGAGGTGGTGAGCGACATTCCCGACGAGGAGCGCTCGAACAGCGTCACGCCCAGGTTTTCCTCGAGCGCCTTGATCTGCCCCGACAGCGCGGGTTGGCTTAAGTGCAGGGTCTCGGCGGCGCGCGTGAGATGGCCAAGCTTGGCGACGGCGATGAACGATTGAAGGTGATTGAGCTCCATATCAGTGGAACACGACGACCTGACGCACTGCCTTGCCCTCGTTGAGCAGATCGAAGCCGTGGTTGATGTCCTCGAGCTCGAGCCTGCCGCTCATCAGGCGATTCACGGCCAGCTTGCCCTGACGGTACAGGTCGATATAGCGAGGAATGTCGCGTGAGGGGACGCAGGTCCCGATGTAGCTGCCCTTGATCGTGCGTTCCTCGGCGACCAGGTTCACCGCAGGCAACGGGAACGTCGCGCTTGGAGGCGGCAGGCCCGCGGTGACCGTCATTCCCCCACGGCGCGTGATGCCGTAGGCGAGCTCGAGAGCGCGGACAGATCCCGCAAACTCGAAGGAGAACGCGACGCCGCCGCCGGTCGCCTGTCGTATCTCGTCCTTGCAATTTGGATTGCCGGCATTGAAGGTGTGCGTCGCTCCCAGCGCCAATGCCAGCTCGAGCTTGACGTCCGAGAGATCCACCGCGACGATCTGCCGTGCGCCCGCGGCATTGGCCCCGAGCAACGACGCCAGTCCGACACCGCCCAAGCCGATAATCGCGACCGACGATCCGGCCCGAACCTTCGCGGTATTCACCACCGCTCCCACGCCGGTGAGCACGGCGCAGCCAAACAGCGCCGCCTCGTCGAGCGGCCGGCAAAAACTGAACAGCCGAGATGATGATGGATCGGGTGGCCTTTCCGGCTCAAACGGCGGGCACCGGAAAGCAGTGTGCCCGCACTATTGGCGGCGGCCCCCGGCTCGCACAAGGCGGGCCGTCCTTCCGCGCACGGCTCGCAATGACCGCAGCTGGGCACGAACACCAGCACCACGTGATCACCGCGCTCGAGATCGGTCACACCTTGGCCCAACTCTGCCACAACTCCCGCCGCTTCATGCCCCAGCGCCATCGGCATCGGCCGCGGCCGATGGCCATTGATCACCGAAAGGTCGGAATGGCAGAGGCCCGCAGCACCGATTTTTACCAGGATCTCTCCTGGCCCCGGCGGCGCGAGGTCGATCTCTTCGATCGACAGCGGACGCGACTCGGCAAAGGGCGGCTTCGCGTCCATCGCATAGAGCACGGCAGCCTTGATTTTCATGACCCGCTTCCACTGAAAAACTTCTCGCCGCACGACCTCACAGCCGAGATCGCAGATCCTTGAGCCGCTGGGTAAGCTTCATATTTTCCGAATAATCGACCGGACAATCGATGATCGAGACGGTGTCTTCGGCAAGCGCGGCCTTCAGCGTCGGGACGAGATCGGCGCATTTGCCGATACGGTAGCCTTTGGCACCGAAGCTTTCGGCGTACTTCACGAAATCGGGATTCTTGAAATCGATGTGGCTCGGCCGGCCGAAGTGCCGCAACTGGTGCCAGGTAATGAGCCCGTATTCGGAATCGCTCCAGATGAGCACTACGAATGCCGTCTTCATGCGCATCGCCGTTTCGATTTCCTGCGAATTCATCATGAACCCGGCGTCACCGGTCACCGCGACGACCTTGCGATCGGGATAGGCGAGCTTGGCGGCGATCGCTCCCGGAACTGCGATACCCATCGACGCGAAGCCGTTGGAAATGATGCAGGTATTGGGCCGCTCCGCGCGGTACATGCGGGACATCCACATCTTGTGCGCGCCCACGTCGGAGATGGCGATGTCGTCCGGACCCAGGACTTCGCGCAGATCCCAGACGATCTTCTGCGGCTTGATGGGAAAGCCACCGTCGTTGGCGTATGCCGAACGATCGTCGATGATCGCCGTGCGCACCGCCTTGAAAGGGGCGCTCTTCTGCGGCGTCGCGCGAAGCGCAATCGCCCTGAGCGTAATGGAAATGTCTCCCAGCGCTCCGACCGCGAGGATATAGCGCTCGTCGACTTCGGCCGGCATGGCATCGATATGGACGATGATCTTGTCACCGTTGGGATTCCACATTTCCGGGTGATATTCGACCATGTCGTAGCCGACGCAAATCACGACATCGGCCTTTTCGAAGGCGAACCACGGCAGGTCGCGCGCCTTCAATCCTATCGTGCCCAGCGCGAGATCGTTATTGAAAGGCATGACACCCTTCGCCATGAAGGTGTTGGCTACCGGAATACGCAAGACCTCGGCGAAGGTAACCAGCGAGTCCGCCGCGGCCTGCCGGATCACGCCATTGCCGGCAAGGATGACCGGAAACTTCGCCTTGGAGATGATCTGGACGGCCTGCTCGATCTTGTGGTCGGGAGTAATCGAGGTGTACGCGGTCTGCACCTTGATTGGCTTTTTGTCGACGTTCATTTCCGCGATGTTTTCCGGGAAGTCGATGAACGCAGCACCCGGCTTCTCCGTCTGGGAGACTTTGAATGCCTTGCGCACGATTTCCGGAACGATTTCCGGCTCCAGAATCTGCGCCGAATATTTGGTGATCGGATGAAACATGTTCACCAGATTGAGAATCTGATGACTTTCCTTGTGCAAGCGAGTGGTGGCACCCTGGCCTGCGATGGCGACGATCGGCGCACGATCCATGTTGGCGTCCGCAACGCCGGTAATCAGATTGGTTGCTCCAGGGCCCAGAGTCGACATGCAAACGCCCGCTCTGCCGGTCAGCCGTCCGTAGACGTCGGCCATGAAAGCGGCACCCTGCTCATGATGCGTGGTGACAAACGTGATCGGACTCTCGAGCAGCGCATCCATGATATCGATGTTCTCTTCGCCGGGGATGCCGAAGATGTATTCGACCCCTTCGTTCTCGAGACATTTTACGAATAGCTGTGCCGCGGTCATTGCTCCCACCCTGGATCCCTTGGCCCCACTTGAACTGCTGCGATTTTATCTCGAAACCGATCGACCATCGCTTTGTCGAAACAAAACCATTCCTATGGCAAACTGTCTTCACGCCAACTGGGAAGGGCTCGCTCACCGATGAAAGACAAGACCGTTGCCATTCTCGAAAGCCGCGCCGGGGATCGCGTCGCCAGTCTGATTCGCAAATACGGAGGTGAGCCGTTTTTGGCGCCTGCGCTGTCGGAAGTTCCGGATGTCGATCCCGAACGCATCCGGGCGTTGATCGGCGACTGGGAATCGGCAGCGCCTGAAATATTCATTTTCCAAACCGGGGTCGGTACTCGGGCACTATTCGCGGCGACCGATTCCATGGGATTGACGCCCGCGCTGCTGCGCGTGCTGGAAGGCTCGATAGTCGTCGTGCGAGGTCCCAAGCCGACGGCGGCTCTGGGGCGCGCGCAAGGTGCGTATCGATCTTTCCGCGGACGATCCTTTCACCACCCACGAGGTGCTTGCCCAGTTGCAGGGGACCGACTTGAAGGCGGCCCCGTTGCGCGGAAAACGCGTGGTCGTGCAACGCTACGGCGAGACCAACCGTGAGTTGGAAGCTACGCTCGAGAGCGAAGGCGCGGAAGTCATCGAAATCGCAACTTATCGCTGGGCGGTGCCGGAGGACACCGCTCCGATGCAGCGATTGATCGACGCCCTTGGCCGGGACGAGATCGACCTGGTGGCTTTCACCAGCGCGTCGCAGGCCAGCAATCTTTTCACCGTCGCGCAACGCATCGGCAAAGAAGCAGCGCTCAGAGAGAGTCTCGGCCGGACGCTGATCGCCTCGATCGGGCCGGTATGCAGCGCGACGCTGCAAAAGCTCGCGGTCAGGGTCGATGTCGAAGCAAAGCCGCCGAAGCTGGGGCCGCTTATCGACGCGATCAACGCCGCGCTGGCCGACACGGCTCG
>VBDA01000324.1:8444-8955 GCA_005883655.1 Betaproteobacteria bacterium
CCCTGCTCGTGGTGATAACGCAGGAAAGTATCGAGCACGTGACGATTGGGCTCGAAGCCGTAGGGCCACCAGTCATCGCCCATTTCCCGCCGCACGTCCTCGACCTGCGCGACCTGCCACGGCAGCATGGTGATCAGCGCCGACGTCGTGTACAGGTTTTCGTAGACCTTGCGTTTGGCCGCCGTGAACGCCTTCAGCAGTGACTGCGCGATCCATGGGTTGGCGCGGTAGACGTCGCGGCGGATCGCCACGGTGTGCATGATGGGAAAAATCCTGGTCTTGCGATAATAAGCGCGCTCGACCTCGACATAGTTCTCGAACAGGCGCTTGACCGCGCTGGGGCGCGTCTGGAATGTCGACGGAATGCGGGCGGTGTGCATGGCATCGATCTCTCCGTCGGCGATCATCTGCGTCAGCGTCTGTGCCGCGCCGATGCGGGTGAGCTTGAACTTGGGCGGCAGCTCCAACTTGAGCTTCTCGTTGCGGCCGGGCTCCTCCTCGCCGCCGGTGA
>VBDA01000324.1:9010-11971 GCA_005883655.1 Betaproteobacteria bacterium
CGTCCTGCAGGATGCCGCGGATCCATACCGGTGCCGTCATCTGATATTCCGGAGTGCCGATGCGTTTTCCGATCAGGTCCCTGGGTTCACGGATGCCGCTCTTGGACGAAACGAAAATGCACGACTGGCGGAAAAATCGCGACGGGAACACCGGAATCGCGATGAACGCCGGCTGGTCGCGCGCGATCGACATGGCGTAGGAGGACAGCGACATCTCGGCCACGTCGAATTCGCGGTTGCGCAGCATGCGGAAGAAGGTCTCTTCGACATGCAAGTTCAGGTAATTGAGGTCGATGCCTTCGGCGCGGACGCTGCCGTCGGCAAGGGCGCGAGTTCGATCGTAGTCCCAACAAGCCAAGGTCAGCCGCAGTTTTGTCACATCGGTCTCCTGGTGACCGGAATCATACCGGGTTGATGGACGAACGATTGCGCGAGCGATCCGCGCCGGACCCCTCGATGACGAGCACCTGGTAGCGGACTTATCGCCCGTCGCGCGTCTTCGCTTTCGAGTATGTCTCTTGCAGCGACCGCAACTCGTCCCGCGCAAGGTTCACCAGCATGCTCATCAGCGTTCGTCGCGTGGCGGCGATGTCGGCTGGCGTAACCCCGCGCACGGCGGCACGGTTGACGGCTTCGGCCAGCGGCACGAGGGTGCGCTTGAGTGCTCGTCCCCTGAGGGTAAGAAAAATGTGCACCTTGCGCCGATTTCCCGCCAGTTGACGGCGCACGATATAGCCTCGGCTTTCCATCGCCTTGAGTGCGGTGAAGGTGGTCGGCTCCATCACACCTGCCTCGCGGCTCAGCTCCCGTTGGGTCAGGCCGTCCCTCTCCCACAGGATACGCAGGAAGGTCCAGTGGCCAAACGACACATCGTGTCTGGCAAGTCGCGTCTGCAATGAGCGCACCAACGCGCGCGTGGCATCCTTGACCAGGTGCGCCATGCGATCGTTGGGAACCGCATCGCGCCAGTGCCGGAGCAGCCGCTGCGTGTCGCCGATCGCGGGCGCCTTTTGTTCCGGGCCCGCGTCCGGTCCGGATCGAGCGGATGTCTTGGCGCGCTTTCGTGCGACGGCGGTCTTCGATGGCGTTGGCATGGCGTGAGCGTCGGTCGCGCTACGACGGCACTGCCACTTGGTGCGTCAGCGTGATTTCGCGCTGCTCGCGCGCGGACTGCAGCACGGCGAGACAAGCCTCGAGCGTGGCCATCGCCCATTTTCCATCGTGCAAGGGAGCGTGTCCGTGAACGATCGCGTCATAGAGCTCGTCGATAACCTCGGCACGCGGCACTTGGGGCCTGGGCAGCGGGTCCAGGCGAGCTTCGTCGTCGCCGTAAACCATGACGCCCGTCGGTAGCGGCCGCAAGTCGGCGCGTTCGCAGGAAACGAGAATCCACCCGAAATGCTGGTGCCAGCGCGCATCGTCCGTGCCACCGATGGAGGGCGTCGCCGCGGAATGCTGCTTCGCATAGTCGGCGCCCCCATAGTTGCGCGCGTTCTTCAGCGCCGCTTCCTGGTCCGCGTTCGCGGCGCGTCTGAGATTTCGGCGCGCCGAGCCGTATTGGCTCGCATCCTTGGCCGCGCCAAGCTCGCCGATACCGCCGCAGATTTCATCGCTGTCGAAATGCGCATAGCCGCTGTAAAGGAGCGATGCAAAGGCGCCGTCGTCGAAGCTCAACAGCGCTGCGAACGCGCCTTCGGTCGGGCGATTCGGGTCCCAAGCGCCCGTCAGCGCACGCACGCTTCGGACCAGTCCGCCGCCAAGGAGTCGAACGATATCGATCTGGTGCGCGCCCTGACTGAACACCACCCCGCCGCCGCGCTCGGTGACCAGCTCCTCCGGTCGCCGGGGGCGGTACAGAAAATCGGTGTAGTACTGGGCGTTGATCATGCGCACCGCTCCGACCGCGCCGCCGGCGATGATTTCGCGGGCGCGCAGGATCGGGCGATCGAAACTGTGGCTATGGCCGACGATCAGGCACACACGGGCGCGCTCGGCGGCGGCGATCATCTGCCCGCATTCCGTCAGGGTGATCGCCATCGGCTTTTCCACCAGCACGTGCTTGCCGTGCGAGGTGGCCATTGCTACGTGCGCCGCATGATGCTCGTGCGACGTGGCGACGTAGACCACTTCGACGTTGGGATCCGCGCACACAGCCTCGACCTTGTCGTAGATAGGCGTGCCGAAATCCGCGGCAAAGCGCTGTGTCGCCTCGGCGCGGGGATCGGCGGCGGCAACGAGTTGAACGCGCCGATCGGCTACGAGCGTCGGCAACATCAGCGTAAAAGCCCGGCCCAGCCCCGCTATGCCCATCCGCAACCGGCGCTCACTCATGTCGCCCGCCTTCGATGATCCCTCTCACCTCGTCTCCCCGAGGGCGAGGCACCGGGGGGTCGCGTTTTGCTCGCTCGACATCGCAAATCCAAACAAGTATCATTAGCTTAGAGCACTAATATTATTCTTGCCGGCCCGATCGGGCAACTCAGGATCGTCGTTCCCGCGAAAGCGGGAACCCAGTGTCTTTTTCACAAACGTCGCTGGATCCCGCTCAGTTACCAAAATGAGCGGGGATAACGCCAAGTAGCAACCTTCAGTCATCGGAGGCAACGATGTTGAGCGCCGAAGAGAACGATCTGCTCTGCCGGGTCGAGGGCGACGCGCCGATGGGCGCGCTCATGCGCCGTCACTGGATTCCTGCCTGCATGTCCGAAGAAGTGGCAGAGCCCGACGGGGCTCCCGTTCGGGTGCGCCTGCTGGGCGAAGACCTGGTGGCGTTTCGGGACAGCTTGGGTAGACTCGGAATGGTCGACGAACATTGTCCTCATCGGCGCGCATCGCTGGCGCTCGGGCGCAACGAGGAGTGCGGCCTGCGCTGCCTGTACCATGGATGGAAGATCGATGTCGAAGGTAACGTGGTCGACAGGCCGTCGGAGATCTACGAAGGCGACCGCGCGCCGAAACCCG
>VBDA01000325.1 GCA_005883655.1 Betaproteobacteria bacterium
CTGCTTGCTGCCGAGGGTGCGGACGTGGCCATGGTGGCACGAAAAGCCGACCCTCTGGCGCAATCGGTTGCAGAAGTCGCGCGACAAAACGGCGGACGCGCTTTTGCCGTGCCTGCCGACATTCGCTCCACGGCCGATTGCCAACGCATCGTCGCCAGTGCAAGCGAGCACTTCGGGCGCCTGGACATCCTGATCAACAATGATGGCGCGCCGCCCCTCGGAGTGCTCGCCGAGTTCGACGACACGGCATGGCAGCGCGCCATCGAGCAGAACCTGATGAGCGTGGTGCGCCTGTCGCGCCATGCGCTGCCGCATCTGCGCGCTGCCGGGGCGGGGCGCATCATCAACATCGCTGCACTCTCGGTGCTGCAGCCTGTGCCGAAGTTCGGCCTGTCGGTCACGACCTGGGCGGGCGTCATCGGCTACGCAAAGACGCTTTCGCTCGAGCTCGCGGCGGAGAAGATCACGGTGAATACCGTCTGTCCCGGACGCATTGCTACCGGCCGGCTGGAAAAAGTCTTCGGTTCGGGCGCCGGCGGACCCGCGCTCGATGACCAGGCCCTGGCCGAGATGAGCAAGTCGATCCCGCTCGGCCGCCTCGGTACTCCGGATGAGATCGCCGGACTTGTCGCGTTCCTCGTTTCGCCCTGGGGTGCATACATCACCGGAGCAACTTTCCATGTGGACGGTGGGCGCGGCGCAAGCCTGACCTGAAGCGCATGAACCACCAGCACGACAGCACCTGGTATTGGCGCTCGCTCGATTTCGACGCGCTTACGCGGGACTTCCCTCCTCCACCGGACTATTTCGACAAGGTCTTTCGCATTTCCCGCGACGAGCTGCGCGAGCGTCAGGAGACGCGCTTCCTGGCGACGGTCAAGCGCGGATGGGAGATTCCTTTTTTCCAACGGCATTGGGGCAGCGCCGGCCTCGAGCCAGGCGATATCCGTGCGCTGGACGATCTCAGCAAGCTTCCGCCTTACACCGTGAAAGAGTTGCGCGAGAGCATCGAGCGCAACCCTCCCTTCGGCGACTTCATGGGCATCTCCCCCGCCGATGGCGCCCGTATGCCGCTGGTGCTGCAGACGAGCGGCGGCACGACGGGCTTGCCGCGGCCGATGCTCTACGCGCCGCAGGATCGCGAAGTCATGGCGATCCTCGGCGGCCGCCGCTTCGCGCTGCAAGGCGTGCGGCCGGGCGACATGGTAATGGTCACCTACTCGCTTGGGCTCGGTAACGGCGCACTCGCGCCGCGTGAAGCCTTGTGGCGCTACACCGGCGCGGTACCCGTCATGACCGGCAGTGGCGCGACGACGCCGACGCGTCGCCAGATCGAGATCGCCAAGGCCTGGGGCGTGAATGTCATCCTCGGTTTCCCATCGTATCTGCGGCATCTGGCCATCGTGGCGAAAGAGGAGCTCGGCATCGACCCGCACAGCCTCGGCATCCGCTCGCTTGGTTCGCATCTGGGACAGGAAGATCGCATTCACCTCGAAGAACTGTGGAACGCGCCTTGTCACGATGCGTATGGAACGCACGAAAGCGGCATGATGGCGGCCGAGTGCAGCGAGCGCGCAGGCATGCACATTCAGGAAGACGCGGTCATCCTGGAAATCGCCGATCCGGAAACCGGAGCGGTGCTGCCGGAGGGCGAGAAAGGCAGCGTCTACATCACCACCTTGTACCGTTGGGGCGCGCCGCAGATCCGTTTCAACATCAACGATATCTCGCGCATCGTTCCCGAGGCCTGCCGGTGCGGTGGCACGTTGAAGAAACTCGATCGCATCTTCGGCCGCAACGACACCATGGTGAAGCTGCGCGGCGTGAATGTCTTCCCTGAGGCGATCGGCGGCGTCGTTGCCACCGAGCGCCGCAGCAACGGCGAATATGTCTGCATCGTCGAGCGCGTGGGCGTCGAGCAGCGCGAGGAGATGACGGTGCTGGTCGAGGCCGTGCACCCCTCGGTCGACCACGCGCAACTGCAAGTGGATCTGGAGCGGCGCTTCAAGGAAGTAGTCGGCGTGCGACTCATCGTCGAAGTCGTCGACCGGGGAAAGACCGACGAGTATACGGGCACCTCCAGGACATCCAAGATCAAGCGGCTGCTCGACCGACGCGTCAGCGCATGAAGAAGCGCGCGTGGATCATTGGATGCTCTTCACGTGCGCGGGACGCTGCGGCCGCACCGCGCCTTACAGAATAAGCTCACGAAGCATGCAGCTCAACTCGCACTCTTCGGAGGATCACCGGTGAACGAGGGCTCCGCCGCCGTAGCACGCGCGACGGCAGAGGCCATCTATCGCGCCGAATCGCGCCGCGTTTTCGCGACATTGGTCCGCCTTCTCGGCGACTTCGACTTGGCCGAAGAAGCGTTGCACGATGCCTTCCGGGCGGCGCTCGAGCAATGGCCGCGCGATGGCGTGCCGGAGAATCCGCGGGCCTGGCTGGTCTCCACCGGACGCTTCAAGGCCATCGACGGCATACGACGACAGGCGCGCTTTGTCGCGATCGACGATGTCGCCGAGCAGGTTGACGCCATACCCGATGATGCCTCACCTTTGGATGGCGAAAGCATCGAGGACGATCGGCTGCGCCTCGTTTTCACCTGCTGCCATCCGGCGCTATCGCCGGACGCTCAGGTGGCGCTCACGCTGCGCGAGGTGTGCGGGCTCACCACCGAGGAGATCGCGCGCGCGCACCTGGTTCCAGCCTCTACGGTCGCGCAGCGCATCGTGCGCGCCAAGGCGAAGATCCGCGATGCCCGCATTCCCTACGAGGTGCCGGCGCCGCCGGAGCTACCGCAGCGACTGGACAGCGTCCTGCGCGTCATCTATCTGGTGTTCAACGAGGGCTACTCGGCATCGTCCGGTAGCTCGCTGACGCGGGTCGATCTGTCCGGCGAGGCGATACGTCTGGGAAGGTTGCTGGTCGGATTGCTGCCGGAGCCCGAGGCACTCGGACTGCTGGCGCTGATGCTCCTGCACGAATCGCGGCGCTCCGCGCGTGCTTCGCCGACGGGCGAGCTCATCCTGCTCAATGATCAGGACCGCTCGCTCTGGAACCGCGACCAGATCAGGGAAGGCTCGGCGCTGGTGGAGGTTGCACTCTCGTCGCGGCGCATCGGCCCGTACGCGATTCAGGCGGCCATTGCGGCGGTACACGCCGAGGCTGCCCGCCCCGATGTCACGGACTGGATCGAGATCGCCGGGCTCTACGACGTCCTCCTGCGCGCCGAACCATCGCCCGTGATCGAGCTGAACCGCGCCGTTGCGGTGGGCATGCGCGACGGGCCTGCCGCCGGCTTGGTGCTGATCGACACCATCCTTGAACGCGGCGATCTCCACGACTATCACCTGGCGCACGCGGCCCGGGCGGACCTTTGCCGGCGGCTGGGGAGAACGGCGGAGGCCCGGACGTCCTACGAACGTGCTATCGCGCTCGCTCGGCAGGAGCCGGAGCGTCGATTTCTGCAACGACGGCTGGCCGAGCTGCACGACTAAGAGACCATTGCACGTCGATCCCGCGTAAGCGTCGAAACCGTCGGCGGACGCCACTTGGGATTCCAAGTCGATCCCGAAACGCGTCCCTGCCGACGCCGCGCGTGGCCACCCGCTTCCGAGACCGGCGTCGAGTAACTTCGGCGCCCGGGTCTGTCGATTTCGATCTTGCCCGTTCGACTAGGTAGTGAAGACCTGGACGGTTCGAGGTCGATGAGGCAAGCGGGAGCCGCAAATGCAGATAGTCTTGATTGGTTTGGAGATCTTGCACCGAGCTGGGCGGAAGCTGGGCCCTTACCTCCTGCTGGAAATCCTGATGCCCGGTGGAACCCTGCTGGCGCTGCTGCTTTTCCTTTACCGGCGCAACAGGCTGCCTGCCGGAACCAACGCGCCGCGGAACGCGTGTGCCTATCTGCCGAGAGCCGAGCGAAAGTGAACGAAATGGTCGGCAAGGCAGTCGTGATCCTACGCGGGGTAGCTTCTGTATTTTTTGCTAAGACACATCTCCAACAGGAGTGCTGCCATGAAGTACCTGTGCCTTGTATATCTTGACGAAAAAAACCTGGACACCGTCCCCGACAGCGAGTGCATCGCCTGCGGGGAAGCGCTCAGGCGAAGTGGACACTCCATTGCTGCGGAGGCCCTCCAAGGCGTCCATACGGCGACGACCGTGCGTGTGCGCAACGGCAAAATGGCGGTGACCGACGGTCCCTTTGCCGAAACCAAGGAGCAGCTCGCCGGTTTTTACCTGATCGATGCCAAGGATTTAAACGAAGCAATCCAGTTGGCGTCGAAGATCCCCCCGGCGCGCGTAGGCAGCGTCGAGGTGCGCCCCATCAGGGAGTTGTCCGCGACATAGGACGTGGCACGGCGCAATGTGCCGTCTCCGGTCTGCCGGCCCGTATCCCGATTGCCGATAGCCCCGCTCGTAGCCCACGAAAGGTGCGCAACAGCGTGGCATACGACTTGCTCGACCTAATAACCAAGCATGCAGTTTGCTCGTATGCACAAAGAACAACTTCGCCACCGCCGTTTTTCACTCACTCGCCACAAGCACTCGCTATGGGCGCTCCCTGCGTTCGGGCTGGTGCTGGTTGCCGCCCTCTGGACGGTCACATGGCTGCAACTTCAGTCGACTGAGCGCACGCTGATCGGCCAAAAGGTGCGCGACACCGAGAAAGAAGCCGCTTCGTTCGAGCGGTATATGCAGCAGGCCATCAAGAATGTCGATCAAACGGCGCGCCTGGTCAAGCATGAATTCGAACAGCAGGGCTCGCTCGATCTGCCTCGGCTCACGCGGGAGGGTCTCGTCGAAAGCAGCGCGCTCGTGGTGCTGAATATCGCCGATGCCTCGGGTAACGTCATCGCCCGCAGTCAGCCGTCGGGCCAGTTCAACATTTCGGATCGCGAATATTTTCGGCTGCACGCTGAGCGGGACACGGGCTTGCTCGACATCAGCAAGCCCGTCGTCGGTCGCGGATCGGGTCTCTCGATCATCCTGTTGAGTCGCCGCATGAACCACC
>VBDA01000637.1 GCA_005883655.1 Betaproteobacteria bacterium
CGCGCCCGAGAACAGGCCGAAGAGCACGTATTTGCGGCGCAGGTTGTCGGGCAGCCGGTTGATAAGCACGTCGACGCCAACGTGAATGCCGGTCCGCACGCCGTACGCGGCGCCGAACTTGGCCATCCAGATGAACATGTAGATGCAAAGCTCCTGCGCCCAGGAGAGATTGAGCGACAGCAGCCAATCCTGCAGCACCGGGATCGGCAGGCCGGCGGCGTACCGGTGCACGACGGCGATGAAAACGATAATCGTCGCCGCCGCGATCAGGGAAGCGATCAGCCATTCCTCGAGGCGATCAAGAAACTTGAGCATGCGATCCTCTTGGACTGTATCGCTTCGGATGTTTCCGATGCAAAGACGCCACTGCGGGCTCGCGTCCGGCAGTGGCGTCCAGCGCGTCAGCCTGCTAGGGCTTGAATCCGGTGTCCTTGTAAACGGCCTGGATGACATCCTTGCCGATCCGGCTTTCTTGCTCTTTGTGGACCGTGAGCAGCGCTTTTTTCCACGCGGCCTTTTCCTCCGGCGAAAGAGTGATGATTTGCGTCTTGCCAGACTTCTTGACGCCCTCGAGTGCGTCCTCGTTCTCTTTTTTGGCGATATCGTTGGCGTACTTGGTCGCGTCCTTCATTGCGCTTTCAAGCGCGCTGCGAATGTCCGGAGGCAGGCCGTCCCAGAACTTCTTGTTGACGATCACGGCATACTCGATCACGCCATGGTCGGTCATGGTGAGATACTTCTGCACCTCGTGCATCTTCTGCGTGTAGAAATTCGACGGCGGGTTCTCGGTGCCGTCGACGACGCCGGTTTGGAGTCCCTGGTAGACCTCCGAGAACGCCATCTTCTGCGGTATTCCGCCGAGCGCGCGAATCTCCGCTTCGAGAACGTTCGACGACTGGATGCGCAGCTTGAGCCCTTTGACATCGGCTACGCGAGTCCGGTGATGCCCTTGCTTTCGAGCTTCGCGAACAGCATCTTCCCGACCGCGCCTTCGGTCACCTTGTGCAGGTCGCTGTAGCTGTCGAAGATGTAGGGCAGGTCGAAAACCTCGAACTCGCGCACGCCGAGCGGTCCGAACTTTGCCACCGAGGGAGCGAGCATCTGCACCGACCCGAGTTGCAGCGCCTCCATTTCCTCACCGTCCTTGTACAGTTGGCTGTTCGGATAGACCTCGACCTTGACGCGCCCCTTGGTGCGCTCCTCGGCAAGTTTCTTGAATTGCTCGGCGCCCTTGCCCTTCGGCGTATCGAGCGCGACGACGTGGCTGAACTTGATGACAATGGGCTGCTGTGCGAACGCGGTGCCGAAGGCGAATAGGGCCGAGATCGCGACAGCAATAAAGATGCGGAACTTCATCGATACCTCCGGAAGGAAGACAATCAAAAGCGCGTTATTGTGCTTATCTGAACAATTTAGCCTCGCCTTGGTGCGGCTTGTCAATCGGATGCTCGACCGCGGCGAGGTCCGCTTCGAGATCTTGCATCACGCCGCTAAAGCGACCTCGATCGCCGTCACGTTTCTTCGGCGAGCCGCGTAGCTGCCCGACCGGACGGTAGCCACGCGAGATTCCATGCCGGCTCGTCATGCTCGGCCTGAAAGGCGAGATCGACACCGATGCCAGGAACCGCAGCGAGCATGTCGCCGCACCATACCAGCGGCAGCGCTTGCCGCTGCCATTGCGAAAGCCGCGCTTCCTGCAGCAGTTTCTTGACCGATCGCCGTGGCCGGTTGATCGCGAGTTTGATGCGCTCGCCGCCGAGGCGCGAGCGAATCATCACCGGTGCGCCGGCGATCTTTGCCAGGGCTAGCCCGCCACCATCGGCACGTTCGAACGTAAGGATCCCGCCCGGCAGCTTGACTTCAGGTGTGCCTTCCCATGCGACGGCAAACGGCGCAATAGTGGGCGCATGCACGATAACGCGTCCGCGATGGCAACCGATCTCAGCGCCGTCGTGCGCGATACGTGTGCGCGCATCGGCAGAAGCGCTACGCAATTGCCGCAGCATGTCCGCGAGCCGCGCGTCCGTCGGCGGCCGCAGGCCTTCGCGGCGCAGGAACCAGCGCAGGAGATTCGCGGCTCGAGCATCCGACAAGCCTGCCAGATGGGCGCGATCCAGCCCGACGTCATCGATACCGCGCTCAGCGTCGAGCGCGGCAAGCTCGTCAGGCCAAGCGTCGTCGGATAGCCCTCGAAGGCCGCGGCGAGACGGGGCGCGATTTCATGCCGAAGCAGATTCCGGCGGTGCCTGGTGTCGGAATTGCTTTCATCCTCGACCCACCCGAGGCCGCGGGCCGTCGCGCAGGCAGCAAGCGTTTCGCGCGGGAGCGAGATCAGGGGTCGCAGGAGGGCGGGCATGCCGCGCCGAATCGCAGGCATGGCGGACAGCCCACGTGGGCCGGCACCGCGCAACAGTTGCAGCAGCACGGTTTCGGCCTGATCGTCGGCGTGATGTGCGAGGGCAATCACCTCGACGTCGCATGCCATGAAGCGCTCGTATCGTTCGGCCCGCGCCAGCGCTTCGAGGCTTTGCCCGGACTCGCGCTTGAGGTGCAGCCGATGCACCGTCAGCGGCACCGCGCGCGACGCGCACTGCTCGGCGCAGAAGCGTGCCCATCGGTCGGCGTCGGGAGACAGTCCGTGGTGAACGTGGATCGCCGAGAGCTGGAGCGAATGGTCGAGCGATACGTGCACCAGCGCGTCGAGAAGCACCATCGAATCGATGCCCCCCGAGAGCGCAACCGCAACCCGCGCATTGGAAGCAACGTAGGCGTCCAGCGCATCTTCGATGGCCGTGATTACGTCGACAACGGCGTCGTCAGCCGGCGCTGAATTCCTTGAACTTGCCATAGCCGAGAAGCTTATCCTCTCGTGCCTCCAGGAGCGCTGCCGCAGCGCCTCGGTGAGGGCCTTTTTCAGCGTAACCATCATCGCGGCGTGGTCGCGGTGCGCCCCACCGACGGGCTCGTTGACGACCTTATCGATCAACCCGAGCGTCTTCAGGCGCGGCGCGGTGATGCCCAGGGTTTCAGCGGCTTCTTCTGCGTGCGACGCCGATTTCCACAGGATCGACGCGCATCCCTCCGGCGAAATCACCGAATAGGTGGCGTATTGAAGCATCAGTGTCAGGTCGCCGATCGCGATGGCCAGCGCTCCGCCCGAACCGCCTTCGCCGATCACCGTGACGATGACTGGCGTCTTCAATCCGGCCATTTCGTAGAGGTTGCGCCCGATGGCCTCGGCCTGTCCCCTCTCCTCGGCGCCAATGCCGGGGAAAGCTCCCGGCGTATCCACCATGGTGAACAAGGGCAG
>VBDA01000638.1:0-910 GCA_005883655.1 Betaproteobacteria bacterium
CGGCCAGGTTGACGAAGCGCTCGCACAGGCCGCGGAACTCGCCGGTCAGCTGATCCTCGTTGACTTCGGGCGCCAGCGAGTAGAGATATAGGCTCACGCGTGCGCGATCGTGCGCCGCGAGGACCTCGCGCATCAGGCGCCCCATGATGTGGGCACGGAAATCGGCCGAGAGATAGCCGACGCGCATGCGGCCGCCGGTGGCAACAGCTGCTGTTGCAGGCGATCGTACTTGCGGTAGAGCTCCAGCAAGGTCTCCCGCGGCAGATCGCAATACTGCGCGCGCGACACCGTCACCGCCGCGAGGTCGGCCTGATCGGACCGGTACGGCCACTCCAGCGCGAGCGGCAGATATTTGGCTTCGTACGCGGGATCGCCGACGAAGCGCGAGAACATCAGGCCCGTGGTCACCAGCTCCGCGGACAGCGGAGCGCCCGGCTCGAAGCGCAGAAAATCCTCGACCGCCTCCTCGACACGTCCGAGCAACAGCAGGCTGGTGCGCAGCGCGAACCAGACACGCACGTCGGCCGGCGCCAGGGCGCGCGCGCGCTGGAGATGCGCGAGCGCCACGCTCCAGCGGCTGCGGCGCTGCAGCGTCAGGCCAAGGTTGCCGAGCGCTTCGATCGAATCGGCGTCCAGCGCCAGCGCGCGTTCGAAAGCCTGCTGCGCATCGGCGTACCGCCCGCTATGGAAGTGAACGTGCCCCAGCGCCAGCAATGGCGCCGGCCACGCCGGCTTGTGCTTCGCGGCCTCGTCGAAGCTCCGCGCCGCGGCGTCGAAATTCCCGCGCGCGAACAATAGCGCGCCGCAATTGTGATGCGCCTCGGCAAGCGTGGGCGACACTTCGAGGACGCTGCGATAGGTGGCGATCGCGTCGTCGATGCGGCCTGCGCCCGCTTCCGCCGCGCCACGG
>VBDA01000638.1:929-2016 GCA_005883655.1 Betaproteobacteria bacterium
CGGGCCCGAGCTCACGCGCTCGCCTCCACCGCCGGCCTCACGACGGCGTGCCGGCGCCATCCGAAGACGAGCCAGCCGTAGGTGAGAAAATCGACGACGAGCACCAGAGCGAACGCGAGCTGGAGCGCAGCACCGGTGTCGATCCCGAATCTCGATCGCGCCGCGTCGACGACCAGACCGATACCCCATTGCACTGCGAAGCTGCCGCTGAACATCAGCAGGTTGAGTGCCGTGTTCGCGCGAGCGGCAAGCGCGCGCGGAAATCCTTGCCCGAGAACCGTGAAGCCGAGCACGTTGACGGCGGCGCCGAGCCCGTACACGGTCCACAGCACGTAGGTCCATGGCATGCGGAGGGTGATCAGCGCCAGCGCGACGATGTTCAACCCGAAGCCGGCGGCGTAGAGGTGAAGGGTGGATATGCCGACGCGCGCAAGCCGCGTCGCGAAAACGCCGATACCGAGGTAACCGCCGACGATGGCTATGCCCATCAGCAGCAGGTGATCCGCCGCGATATCGCGCGTGTACCCGTTGACCTCGATCAGCCACGGCACCGACCAGAGACCCTGAATGGCCATGAACGAGCCGATAGCGACCGAGCCGACTGGCGCCATCCACCACAAGCGGCGGCTGCCGAAAACGCTTCTCACGCCATGCCATTGCGCGCGCCAACCTGCAGCGTCCGGGAGGTGAGGAGTGTCCGGAACCAGCAAAAAGATCGCCGCCGCGGCAGCAAATGTGGCAGCAGCGAGCGCGACAAAAATGACCTGCCATGAAACGAATGACAACGCTGCCGCGAGCGGTGCGGTCGACAGCAGCGCGCCAGCGCCGCCGGCAACCATCATCCACCCCGAAAGCGACGCGTGGCGCTCCGCCGGGTACCACGCCGCGATCGCTTTCAACGGTGCCATGAGACAGACGGCGACACCGGCACCGATCAGCGCACGCGCGAGCGTCAGTCCGCCGACGCTGTCGCTAGCCGCAAACGCCAGCGCTCCGCATCCCGCGACGCACAGGAGCACCGGCTCGACGCGACGCGGGCCATAGCGATCGAGCAGCATTCCCGCGGGAATCTGCATCGCGGCGAAGG
>VBDA01000326.1 GCA_005883655.1 Betaproteobacteria bacterium
TCAATGCAGTCCCAGGTCTGCACGATGCAACACGGATGGTGGCAACCAAATCTCCGCCAAAGCATCGCCCCCGCTCCGCGCTCTAGTCAACCGGGAGGAAAAGCAGCCCAGCAGCAGAAGCTATTCTCGCGACAGGTCGCCGTCTTGACTCTGAATTGTTACACCACGGCCAGAATTGTTACACATGTTTGTAGACGCTATCGCGAATAACAAAGCTAGATGGTGCTGTTGAGTGGAGTCGAACCACCGACCTACTGATTACGAATCAGTTGCTCCGAGCATGCAACATCGCATCCAAGTCTCGCAAGGACGTTGCCGGTCCCAGGGTAGGCCGCGACAAGCTCAGCCAAGGCGTGGCGACGCCATGTCGGTCACCGGGTGTCACGTACGTCGCGCGCGTACGCGAGCTTGCCCATGATGTGCGTGGCCAGAACGCAGCGGTCATCGCCCAGGATCATCAATGCGAATAAGCGCTCGGAAAGCGACCCGGCGTGCGCCATCCGCCTTTCGAGTAGCGGTGTCGCGGCAAGGTCGAGCACGACGAAATCCGCCTCCTTGCCTGGTGCGAAGTTGCCGATGCGGTCGTCCAGATACAGCGAACGCGCGGATCCGAGTGTGGCGAGATAGAACGCGGACAGCGGCGAGAGGCGATGGCCGCCCATCTGTGCGACCTTGTATGCCTCGTCGAGCGTGCGCAGCATGGAAAAACTGGTCCCGGCGCCGACATCGGTGCCGAGCCCCACTCGAATCCCGTGCGCCCGCGCGGCGTCGGTGTCGAAAAGTCCACTGCCGAGGAACAGGTTCGACGTGGGGCAGAACGACATTGCGGCGCCGGTTTCAGCCATGCGGGCCCGGTCGGGAGTGTCGAGATGGATGCAGTGCGCGTATACGGCGCGCTCGCGCACCAAACCAAAATGGTCGTATACGTCGAGGTAGCTGCGGCTCCAGGGATACAGCTCCGCGACCCATGCAACCTCGCCGCGGTTCTCCGCAAGGTGAGATTGCAAATATACGCCCGGGTGTTCGTCCAGGAGCCTGCCTGCCAATTCGAGCTGCCGCTCGGTCGACGTCGGCGCGAAGCGTGGCGTCACCGCGTACAGCAAGCGGTCCTGGCCGTGCCACTTGTCGATCAACGCCTGGCTGTCCTCGTACGATCCATGGGCGGTGTCGCGTACGAATTCGGGACAGTTTCGGTCCATCATCACCTTGCCCGCGATCATCCGCAGCCCGCGTGCTTGCGCGGCCGTGAAAAACGCGCTGACGGATTCGGGATGAACGGTGGCGAACACCAGCGCCGTGGTCGTTCCGTTGCGCAACAGCTCGGCAAGGAAAAACTCCGCGACCTCGCGAGCGTAAGCCGGATCCCCGAACCGCCGCTCGGTGGAAAACGTGTAGCGCTCGAGCCACTCGAGAAGTTGTTCGCCGTACGCCGCTATGATGTCGGTTTGCGCATAGTGGACATGCGTGTCGACGAAGCCCGGAACGATCAGTTTGCCAGTGTAGTCGACGATCGTTGCGGCGGTGGGCAGGCTCGGCAGCAGTGCGCGTGCATCGCCCGCAGCGGCGACGACGCCGTCGGCGAGCACCAGCAGGCCGTCGTCAAAATATTCGTACGTGCCCTCGGCGCGCTCTGCGGGGTCGGCGAGAAAATGAAACACCGAGGCACGGAATGCTTCGACGCGTTTCCCGTCGACCGCGAGTTCGAGCGCGTTCAGACGATCTCTCCGTTTACCGGGTTGCCGCGCCCTGCGCGAACCACGTGGCGATCAGTGCGCGCTCGTCGTCCGTCATCTGCGTCAGGTTGCCGATCGGCATGTACTTGTTGCCCACCGTTTCGGCGATTTTCGGCGCGTTCGCCGCCACCTGCTCGGGCGTCTCGAGCAAAACACCCTTCGGCGGTTGCGCGAAACCCGGCTGCGTCGGCTGCGACGCGTGGCACTGCAGGCAGCGCTCCTTCAGCACGCCTTGAACGTTCGCGAACGTTACCCTGCCGCCACCGCTGTCGGCGATTTTAGGCGCAATCGCCACCGCGACCCCCGCGAGCAATGCGACCCCGGCAGCGGGCAGAGCCCACTTGACGTTGCCGCTATGGCGCAGCACGAAGAACTGCCGGATCAGCACGCCGGCAAGCATGATCACACCCAGTACGAGCCAGCCGTGAGGATGGCTGTAGGTCATCGGATAGTGGTTGCTGATCATCACGAACAGCACCGGCAGCGTGAAATACGTGTTGTGCACCGAGCGCTGCTTGCCGACGATGCCAGGCCGCGGATCGGGATCGCGGCCGGCGCGAATGTCGGCGACCATCCGCTTCTGCCCGGGGATGATATGGAAGAACACGTTCGCGACCATGATGGTCCCGATGATCGCGCCGACGTGGATATACGCTGCGCGCGCGCTGAACACGTGGAACAGCGCCCATGCGCATGCCATGATGAACACGAACACCAGCGCCGCGAGCACGTTCTCCTTGCCTTCGAGCAGGCGGCAGAGACCGTCGTAGACGAACCATCCACCGGCCAGAGACCCGACGCTGATCGCAATTGCCGCGGGAGGCGAGAGCGCCATCACGCTACGATCGATCAGATACGAGCTTGCGCCGAGCCAGTAGATGAGCGCGAGCAGCGCGATTCCCGATAGCCACGTCGTGTAGGCTTCCCACTTGGACCAGTGCAAATTCTCGGTCAGCGGCTCACCCTTCGGACCGGTCAGGAATTTCTGGCTTATGTAGAACCCGCCGCCATGCACCGCCCACAGCTCGCCGAAAACACCGCGCCTGGTGTCGTCCGGATCTTTCGGCTGGGAGAGCGAGTTGTCGAGCATCACGAAATAAAACGATGCACCGATCCATGCAATGCCGCTGATCAGATGCAGCCAGCGCGAGAGCAGGCTAAGCCAGTCGACGATATACGCTTCCATGAGTACACGGCCTCGCGAGGTGGTTCGCGCATCGCGCTCGACTGCTTTCGCGCCGGACTTGCCGGGCGAGCAGGGGTCCGGCCCGCCATGCGGCGGGCCGGGTGCGAGCGGAGCGTCGGGAATTACTTCGCCGGCAGGCTGCCTTGAACGCCTTCGACGTAAAAGTCCATCTTTTGCATCTCGTCGTCGCTCATCGTCTTGCCCGAGGCGACGCGTTCCTTGCCGCTGTTGTCCTTGATGGGGCCTTGGAACGGATGCAGCTTGCCGCTCCCGATGTCCTTTTCTCTGCCGGCGACCAGCTCGCCGACATCCTTGGGTACGGCCGGATTGAGCGGCGCGAGCTTGATCATGCCCTCCTTGATCCCGCCCCAGGTGCTGGCCGGCTTCCACGTACCGGCGATCACCGCGTTGGCGACCTTCGTGTAGTAGGCGCCCCATTGGTGCGTCGTTGCACTCAGCTGTGCCTTGGGGCCGTACTTGGACATGTCGGAGTGGTAGCCGAACGCGTACTTGCCTTTCTCTTCCGCGACCTGAACGACGGCGGTGGAGTCGGTGTGGTGCGTGACGACGTCGGCACCTTGCGATATCAGCGTATTCGCTGCTTCACGCTCGCGGCCCGGGTCGAACCACGAGTTGACCCAGATGACCTTGACCTCGGCCTTCGGGTTGACGCTGCGCATGCCCAGCGCGAATGCGTTGATGCCCTGCACGACCTCGGGGATGGGGAATGCCGCGACGTAGCCCGCGACATTGGTCTTGGTCATCTTGCCGGCGATGATGCCGCACAGATAGCGACCCTCGTAAAAGCGCGCGTTGTAAATGCCGACGTTCTTGGCCATCTTGTACCCCGTCGCATGCTCGAACGCGACGCTTGGGAACTGCGGAGCGACCTTGATCGTCGGGTTCATGTATCCAAACGACGTCGTGAAAATGAGCTTGTTACCGCTCGCGGCCAACTCGCGGATCACGCGTTCCGCATCGGCACCTTCCGGCACGTTTTCGACGAACTTGGTCGTCACTTTGGCGCCGAGCGCTTTTTCCATTTCCTTGCGCCCCTGATCGTGTTGATACGTCCATCCCGCATCACCGATCGGGCTCACATAGACGAAGCCGATCTTGAGAGGTTCCTGCGCGAGCACTGCTCCGCTGATGCCAACACTGAGCGTGCCGCCGGCAGCCAGCGCGGCGAGGATGCGGGTCATTCGGTTGCTGCGTCTCATGGGTGGATCTCCTGTGTCACGCGATTTGGAATGTCGATGCTCTGGAGCCGGGAAAGGAAGGCCTATGAGCCTCGACGAAGCACGAGTCTTGTAACAAGCTTGCAGGTGGTGCGAACGATGGATACCTCCTCCGATCAATCGGGCCGGTAGGCTCGGCCGAGCGACACCGGCGAATTGAGCCGTATGGTATTGACGTTGCGCGAGATGAATACGAGCACGACGATCGTCGCCAGGTAAGGCAGGGCCGAGAGCAACTGCGACGTCACCGCGACGCCGGATCCCTGCGCGAAGAATTGCGCGATAGTCACCCCGCCGAAAAGATACGCACCCACCATCACGCGCGCCGGGCGCCAGGTGGCGAAGACGACCAGCGCAAGCGCGATCCAGCCGCGCCCCGCGACCATTCCCTCCGCCCACATCGGCGCATAGAATTCGGACAGGTGTGCGCCAGCCAGCCCGGCCATCGCGCCGCCGAACAGCGTCGCGAGATAGCGAATCCGAATCACCGGATAGCCGATCGCGTGCGCCGACTCCGGCGATTCGCCGATCGAACGCAGTACCAGTCCGGCGCGACTCTTGTAAAGGAACCAGCTCACGCCCGCGAACAGCGCCCACGATACGTATACGAGCGCATGCTGCTTGAACAGGATGGTTCCGACGACCGGGATCTGCGACAGGTACGGTATTTCGAGCGGGCCGTAGTGCGGCAGAGAGACACTTTCGAACGGCTTGCCGACAAAGGCGGAAAGCCCGACGCCGAAGAGCGTGAGCGCGAGCCCCGACGCGACCTGGTTGGCCATAA
>VBDA01000327.1 GCA_005883655.1 Betaproteobacteria bacterium
GTTAACGTTGGCAGTCGCCAACACGTAGGCGATGCGCGACAGCAGCCCCGGCCGGTCGCCTGCCACGATCTCCAGAATGAAATGCGTTCCCTTGTCATCGGGAAAGACGCGTATCTCCGGCGTCAGAGGGAAGTGCTTCAGGTGGCGGCTGATTCGTCCCGGAGATGAAAGCTGCAATTGCGCGCGTGTCATCAACGCCTGCTTGAGCTCGTACTCGATGAAGCTCATCGCCTCACGGTAGCTGGCGTTGGGATTGGTCGGATCGTGCACGTCGAAGGTATCGAGCGCGTAGCCGTGGCGCGTGGTGTGAATCCTCGCCTCAAGGATCGACAACTGCGCGCGGCCGAAGAATCCGCAAATGCGGGCGAATAGTTCTTTCTGATCGGGAAGGTAGATCATGACCTGCAACCCAGCACCCGCGCGCGCAAGGCGGGTCTTGACAACCGGTTCGACGCCGTCGACGCGAAAATAGAGATGGCGCGCGTGCCATGCGATCTCATCGGCGCTGTGGCGCTGAAAATAGACCCCGTCGAGACGCTGCCATAGTTTCTGCTCGGCGCCATCCGGAACCGCGTACAGACGCAGGCGGCGGGCGGCCTCGTCCCGGCGCGCGTCGAGACTGTCCTGCAAGCCCTGTCCGGCGGCTCCTGAAAGCCGCACCTTGGCGGCGTGAAACAGATCCTCGAGCAGTTTCGCCTTCCATGCGTTCCAGACCCTCGGGCTGGTCGCGCGAATATCGGCCACCGTCAGCAGATAGAGCGCAGCGAGCCGGCGCTCGGTCCTTACCTTCGCCACGAACGCCGCGACGACGTCGGGATCGCTGATGTCCTGTTTCTGCGCGGTCAAGGACATGGTCAGATGCTGGTCGACCAGCCAGGTAACGAGTTGCGTGTCTTCGTCTGAAAGCCCGTGCTGGCGGCAGAAGCGGCGCGCATCGCGGCTGCCGAGCACAGAATGATTGCCGCCGCGACCCTTGGCGATATCGTGGAAGAGTCCCGCGACGTAGAGCACCTCGGGTCGGGCGAAGTCGGCGATCAGGCGCGAGCACAACGGATATTCATGAGCATGCTGGGCTTCGGTGAAGCGGCGCAGGTTGCGAATCACCATCAGAATGTGTTCGTCGACCGTGTAGACATGGAAAAGATCGTGCTGCATCTGGCCGACGATACGACCGAACACCGGCAGATATCGCCCGAGGATCCCATATTGATTCATCCGCCGCAGCTCATGGGTCACGCCGCGCGGCTGGCGAAGGATGGCCATGAATCGCGCGCGGTTCTCGGGGTCGCGCCGGAACCCAGCGTCGACACGGTCGCGGTTACGCCACAGCGAGCGCAGCATGTGCGCCGACATGCCCTTGAGCTCCGGATGCATTTGCAGTGTAAGGAAGCTGTCGAGAATCGCTCCCGGGCGCTCGCCGAAAAGCTGGCCGTTGTGGAGGTCCAGCAGCTCGTCGACCGCCTGGAAATCGTCATCGATCGGTTGCATCGCAAGCTGCGCCGGAAACAAGCGTCCATGCAGGTTCTGTAACAGGATGACGCCGATCTGGCGCACCGATTTCGCGGCGCGGTAGTAGCGCTGCATGAGCTGCTCGGACCCGCGCCGGTGCGGCGTGTCTTCCAGGCCGAGCTGTCGCGCCAGCGCGGTCTGAACGTCGAACACCAGCCGGTCCTCGCGCCGGTCGGCAAGATAATGCAAGCGAATGCGCAAATCGTCGATCAGCCGCTCATGCCGGGCGACCTCACGCGCTTCCGAAACGGTCATCAAGCCGCGGCTGGCAAGCGCGCGCCACGAGTGTCCCAATCCCGCGGCGCGCGCGATCCAGATGACCGTCTGCAAATCGCGCAAGCCGCCCGGACTCTCCTTGACGTTGGGCTCGAGGTTGTACGCCGTGTCCTGGTAGCGCAGATGGCGCTGTTGCTGCTCGAGAGCCTTGGCTTCGAAAAACGCGCGCACATCAATGCGGGCCGCGATGCGGTTGCGAAAGCGATCGTAGAGCGATCGGGAGCCCGCGAGCAGTCGCTGTTCGAGCAGACTGGTGCGAATCGTGACATCGTGCGCCATCTCGGTCTCGCATTCCTCGATGGTACGTACCGAATGCGCGACTTCCAGACCGGCATCCCAGAGCATGCCGATGAAGCGTTCGATCGCCTGCGTACCGGTGCCCGCTTCGAGAGATTGCGGCAACAGGATCAGGACGTCGGTGTCGGAATGGGGGAAGAGCTCGCCGCGACCGTAGCCTCCGACGGCGACCAGCGCCCCGCCCGGCGGCGCGCCCGCCCCGAGCCACAACCCTCGTACGATACGGTCGACCAGCGCCGCATGTCGCACCAGAAGCCGCTTGGGCTGGGGGTCGGCGGCGAATCCGCTTTCCAGCGCGGCGCGTCCGGCGACGAGCTCACGCTTCCAGTCGCGGATTTCCGAATTCGCGGCAGCCGTTGGCGCAGCAGCAAGCGTCGCGATCACCGCGGACTGTCAGGCCTGCGCCGCGGCTGGCGCCGGTGGCGTGCCGTCGGAGACCGTCAACACCTCGTAGCCGTCGTCGGTGACGAGCACCGTATGTTCCCACTGCGCCGAAAGGCTGTGGTCGGCGGTCACGATGGTCCAGCCATCGGCCAGACAGCGAATGCCGGGCCGGCCGGCATTGATCATCGGCTCGATCGTGAAAATCATTCCCGGCTGCAGCTTGAGCCCCGTTCCCGGCCGCCCGTAATGCAGAACTTGCGGCTCCTCGTGGAACTGGCGGCCGATGCCGTGACCGCAGAATTCACGCACCACGGAAAAGCCATGGCTTTCGGCGTGGCGCTGTATCGTCGCGCCGACGTCGCCCAGGGTCGCGCCGGGCTTGACCGCGCGAATGCCACGCCACATCGCGTCGAAGGTCACTTCACACAGACGCTTGGCCTGGATCGCCGGCGCTCCGACATAGAACATACGGCTGCTGTCGCCGTGAAAGCCGTCCTTGATCACGGTCACGTCGATGTTCACGATGTCGCCGGGTTTGAGCTTTTTGTCGCCGGGGATGCCATGACAGACCACGTGATTGACCGACGCGCAAATCGATGCCGGATACGGCCGGTGACCCGGCGGAGCGTAATTCAAGGTCGCAGGCACCACGTTTTGCACGTTGACCTGGTAGTCGTGCGCAATCCGGTCGAGCTCGCCGGTGGTGATGCCGGCGCGAACGTGTGGCGTGAGAAAATCGAGCAGCTCCGACGCGAGACGTCCTGCGACGCGCATTTTCGCAATCTCGTCCGCGTTCTTGATCGCAACGGACATGGTATCCGTACCTCTCATGATCTGGTGGCCACTAAGCGCGCAGCAACTCGTTGATGCTGGTCTTGGCGCGGGTCTTGGCGTCGACCTGCTTGACGATCACCGCGCAATAAAGCTGGCACCGTCCCTGAGCGGAAGGCAGGCTGCCGGCGACGACCACCGACCCGGAAGGCACCCGTCCGAAGCTCACCTGGTCGGTGTCGCGGTTATAGATCTTGGTGCTCTGGCCGATGAACACGCCCATTCCGAGCACCGAGTTTTCCTCGACGATAACGCCCTCGACGACCTCGGAACGCGCTCCAATGAAGCAATTGTCTTCGATAATAGTGGGGGTGGCCTGCAGCGGTTCCAAGACCCCGCCGATGCCGACACCCCCGGACAAGTGCACGTTGCGGCCGATTTGCACGCATGAGCCGACGGTCGCCCAGGTGTCGACCATCGTGCCCGAGTCCACATAGGCGCCGATGTTGACAAAGCTCGGCATCAGCACGACGTTCGGGGCGATATAGGCACCCCGCCGCGCGACCGCGGGCGGCACGACGCGCACACCTGCCTGAGCGAATGCGGCCTCGTCGTATCTTGCGAACTTCGTCGGGATCTTGTCGAAAAAACGAAATGGCGCTGACGGCCCCGCGAGGCCGATCGGCACCGTGTCCGACAGGCGAAATGAGAGCAGCACCGCCTTTTTGAGCCACTGATGCGTCACCCACTCCGAGCCAAGCTTCTCCGCAACGCGCAAACGCCCGCCGTCGAGCTCGCCGATTACAAAGTCGACGGCTTCGCGAATCTGCGCAGGCGCAGTCGCTGCGTCGAGCTCGGCCCGCCGCTCCCAGGCGGCGTCGATCGTTTGTTGCAACGGTTCCATGGAAAAGCGCAAAGGCATTACGGAACCGCTATTTTACCTGTGCGAGAGCGGCTTGCGCCGGGACGGCCGGCAATAACGCAACGGCGGACGTTACATCGCGCGCTACATGGTCTTGAACAGATGGGCGAACGTGCGGCTGACGGTCAGAGGCTCGGGACGATCCTTGAGGAACACCAGCGGTTGATCGCGGTAGTCGCGCTCGACGCGGGCGATCGCCCGCAGATTGACGATGGTGCCGCGGTGCACCTGCCAGAAGACTTCCGGGTCGAGCACGTCGAATAGCTCGCGTATGGTCTTGCGGATGAGCGCTTCACCGGAGGTGGTGACCACCTTGGTGTACTTGTCCTCGGCGTGAAAGTAACACACCTCGTCGACCGGAATCAGCCGCATCGAGTTGCCCAGCGACGCCCTGATCCAGCGTAACGGTCCACCGGTGTCGCGCGCGGCAAGCTGCCGCAGCACGCCTGCCAAATCGATCGGGGGCGCCATGACACGGGCTTGCAGGCGAACGACGACCTTGGCGATACGCTCGGCGGTCACCGGTTTCAGAAGGTAGTCGATGGCTCCCTGCTCGAATGCGGTCACCGCATACTCATCGTAGGCGGTGACGAA
>VBDA01000328.1:0-4749 GCA_005883655.1 Betaproteobacteria bacterium
ATTTTTACGTGCCGCCTGCCTACACCAAGGGCGGCGAAACCCTGCCTCGCGGAAGACGGTAGGGGGAAGGTGTCTTCATCGTCGCGGCCGGCCGAGTCGGCGCCGCCCACGTTCGCAGAGCGACCGGCGTGCGCTTCAATGCGAATAGCGACGCGCCACCACCACGTTGGCGATCACGGTGAGCAGCAAGGTTACGATCATCAACATGAAGGATAGCGCGGCGCCAAATGGCCAGTTGTTCTGATTCAGCACCTCGTTGGCGACCACCGGCGCCATCATCTGGAAGCGCGGACCGCCTAGCAGGACCGGCGTCGCATAGGCGTTCATGGTGAGGATGAAACACAGCACTGCCGCAGCGAGCACGCCGGGGATCGCCAGCGGCAGGGTGACGAGGCGCCAGGCTGCGTACGGCGTCGCGCCGAGGCTCAGCGCCGCTTCCTCCGCGGAGCGGTCGATGCCTTCCAGAACGCTTTGCAGCGTCAGCACCACAAACGGCAGGTTGACGGCGATGATGCCGACGAAGACCGCGCCCGGCGTATACATGATCGTCAACGGCGCCCACGCCGGAACGACGAGCTCGAGCAGGTAGTTGAAGACGCCCTTCTGGCCGAACGCGACCATCCAGCCGGCGGCTCGCACGGCGTTGCCCACGAACAGCGGCAGGATGACGGCCAGGATCAGGATCGCCTTGAAGCGCGACGTCGTGCGGGCTAGAAAGAGGGCAGGCGGGAATCCTGCCACCAGGCACGCAAGCGTGACGCCGATCGCCATCAGCAGCGTCGTCTTGAGCACGGCGAAATAATACGGATCGGTGATGCACTTGACGTAGTTGTCGAGCGTCAGCGCTTCGACCATGAACTGACCCGGGACGAAACGGTTCAGGCTGTAGCGCAACAGCAGCAGGAGCGGCACAGCCAGAAATGCCAGCACCAGAATCGATGCCGGCATCATCAGCGCAAGCGCCGTGCGGCGGCGCGCGATCATTCACCGCTCCCGCGATCAGCTCAGGCCTTGAAGACCTTGTTCCACCACTCCTGAAGCTGAGGGTCATTCTGGGCCAGGTATTCCTGATCCTGGACCATGAATCGCTCCTCGATCGCCTTGTCGAAGCCGATGCGCGCGGCCATGTCGGCCGGCAGCCCGGAATTGCTGGCCGTCGGGTTGTAGCCCATGTTCTTGGCGAATTCCTGCTGTGGCTGCGGCTCGAGCATAGCGTTCAGGTACGCATAAGCAGCGTCCTTGTTCTTGGCGTTCTTGGGAATCGCCAGCTCGGACACGTAGAGGACGATGCCTTCCTTCGGATTCGCGATCTCGACCGGAATGCCGGCGTTCTGCCACATCACGCCGCGCGCTTTCCACATGATGCACATCCAGCACTCCTCGGTCTTGAGCGCCTGCGCCATCGCTTCGTTGGTGGGGTAGATCTTGACGCCCATTTTCTTGAGCTCGAGCAGCTTCGCCTTGCCGGGCTCGTAGTTGTTCAAGCTACCGCCATTGATCATCGCCGCCGACTCGATGGTCGTCTGGTACTGAATGTCGATGACGCCGATGCGCCCCGCGGCGGCAAGCTCTGGGTTCCAGAGGTCGGCGTAGGAGGTGGGCTTGGTCTTGATCTTCGCGGGGTTGTAGAGAATCACCCTGCCGGTGTAGATGTGAGGAACCGAGTATTTGGTCTTGAGCTTCGGCAGCACGTATTTGATGTTGGGGATCTTGCCGTCGTCGATTTCCTCGAGGGTGCCGTTCTTCCACATTTCGTAGGCGCCGGAAGCAGTCAGCGCGACGATATCCATCGAACCGCGCGGCAGCCGCTTTTCGGCCATCAGCTTGGTCTTGCGCACGGTGTCGTTGGCGGTGTCGTAGACGACCTCAACGCCCTTTGGCGCGAGGAGCGGCTCGGCAATGTATTTCTGCAAAAGGTTTTGGTAGTCGCCGCCCCAGGTGCCGACGATGACCGGGCCGCTGGCCGCATGTGCGCGTGGCAAGCCCAAACTAGCTAGAGCAGCGCTGGCGGCGAGCGCGGTATTGAACTGACGACGCGTCAATTTCTGAACCATGGCTTGAGCTCCTCTGGTGGTGTCGCCTTACATCGGTGCAATGCCGACCGCTGACGCCGGATCGACGCGGACAAAAACACGCTGGCCCGGCATCCAGTGGTGCGGCGCGACGGCACTCGCGGGCTTGGTCACGATCACGGTCTCGCTGTCCGTCAAACGCAGGATCAATTCCGAGGTCGAGCCCAGATAGGTTACCACTTCGACGGTGGCTGGAAACACGTTCGCGCCCGCAGCCGGTGCATCGAGCAGCTCGATGGCCTCGGGCCGTATCATCAAGCTGTTTGCATTCGAAGGAGACGAGGCGCAGGCGATAGACAGCCCGGAACGCGTCACGAACAGCGACCCATCGCGCGAGGGAGCGCCTTCGATGAAATTGGCCTGGCCGATGAACGACGCGACGAAAGGGTTGCGCGGAGTCCGGTACAGCTCCTGCGGCGAGCCGATCTGCTGGATGCGGCCGCTGTTGATCACGACAAGGCGGTCACCCATGCTCATCGCCTCGTCCTGGTCGTGCGTGACAAGGATGGTGGTGATCTTGAGCAGTTGTTGCAACCGCCGCATCTCCTGACGCACGTCGTGACGCAGCTTCGCGTCGAGGTTCGACAGCGGTTCGTCGAGGAGCAGCACGTCGGGCTCGATGACCAGCGCGCGCGCCACCGCGACTCGTTGCTGCTGTCCGCCCGACAGTTGCCGGGGCATGCGCTGCGCTAATGGGTCGAGCTTGACCAGCGAAAGTGCGCGGTCGACGCGTTCCACGATTTCGGACTCGGAGGCGCGGCGGCGGCGAAGGCCGAAGGCGACATTCTCGAACACGGTCAGGTGCGGGAACAGCGCGTAATTCTGAAACACGACGCCGGTGTTGCGCCGGTACGGCGGCTCGTGCGTGACGTCGCGCCCGCGGATGCGCACCGAGCCGGCGCTCGCGTCGGTGAAACCGGCGATCATGCGCAGCGTCGTCGTCTTCCCGCAGCCGGAGGGGCCGAGCAGGACCAAGAGCTCGCCTTCCGCGACCTCGAGCGAAAAATCGTCAACGGCGAGAAACTCGCCGAAGCGCTTGCTGACGCGATCGAGCGTGACGGTGGCCATTATCGTTGCACTACCTTGGCGAGGTTCACGAATCGATCGGTGATCAAGAGGCCGGTGCCAATGACGGCGATTTGAATCGCGGACACTGCGGCGATCGTCGGATCGATTTTCCATTGCAGGTACTGCAGGATCGCGATCGGCAGCGTCGTCTGGCCGGGCGTCACCAGCAGCAGCGAAATCTCAAGATTGCCGAAGCTGACCACGAAGCTGAAGAGCGCCGCGGCGACCATTCCCGGCCAGATCAGCGGCAGCGTGACCTTGAGCGCTGCCACCAGCGGCGATGCGCCGAGGCTTAGCGCGGCCTCCTCGACCGAGCGGTCGACGCCGATCAGGTTGGCGGTAATCAAGCGCATGCTCCAGGGAATAGTGATCAGGATGTGCCCGATGGCCAATCCCCAGACCGAACCGACGACAGGAAGTCCGGTCAGGACCTCGAACTCGACGAACGACATATAAAGGCTCGCGCCAATCACGATCGCAGGTACGATCAGCGGCGACATCAGGAGCTGAAGAAAGGCTTCGCGGCCGCGAAACTGTGAGCGGGTGAGCGCGAAACTCGCCGGTGTCGTCACCAGCAGACCGCACGCCGTGGCCAGCAGCGCGACCTCGAGGCTGGTCCAGAACCCGCTGATGAATTGTCGCTGCGCGAATATTTCGGAGTACCAGCGCAGCGAATAGCCTTCCGGCGGCAGCGACAGGATTTCGTTCCCGAAGAACGACAGCCAGAGCACCAGCGCGATCGGCAAGACCATGAACACGAAAGTGCCGGCGACCGCGACCCCAAACGTGATACGTCGTAGCCGCTCCCAGAATCGCGTGCCGCGAACCATGGCTCCGCGTCCGGTTAGTGCCGCAACTCGTTCTTGTAGAAACGCCCGCCCTTTATGATCGCCGGGATATGCGCGCCCTGATCCTGGAAGAGGCCGAGATCCTTATAGGGATCGCCGTCGACGATCAATAGATCCGCGTAGGCGCCCGGCACGATCTCGCCGAGCTGTCCCGGACGCTGGACGATCTCGGCGTTGACGACGGTCGCAGAGTGGATGATTTCGTGCGGCTTCATCGCTTCGGACCGGATCAGGAACTCGCGGCACTGATCGTCCTGCATCTGGCCCAGGAGGTCGCTGCCGAAGCCGATCTTCACGCCGGCCGCACGGCAAAGCTCGAGCGAGCGCAAGCCCGCGTCAAGCACGATCTCGTTCTTCTCCAGGCTGTAAGCGGACAGTCCATAGCCGGGACCGCGCCGCTTCAGGCAATCGTAGGCGACCAACGTGGGCACGATGTACGCGCCACGCTCGGCGATGAGCTTGGCGCCGGCGGCGTCGATCAGGTTGCCGTGCTCGATGGTGCGGACGCCCGAGCTGACCGCGCGCCGGATCGCCTCGGCAGAATACGCGTGCGCCAGGACGTACGAGCGCCAGTGGTCGGCTTCCTCGACCGCCGCCTCGATCTCGTCGAGTCGGAATTGAATGCTCTCCAGCGGATCGGTTTGCGAGGCGACACCGCCGGAGACCATGATCTTGATCTGATCGGCGCCCTTCCTGAGCTCGTCGCGTACCGCCTTGATCATCTCCGGCACGCCGTCGGCGATGCGGCTCATGTAGGAAAG
>VBDA01000328.1:4763-8568 GCA_005883655.1 Betaproteobacteria bacterium
ATTGCGGCGGCGGAAATCCGCGTGTCCGCCGGTTTGGCTGATCGGCATGCCGGAAATGAAAAGCCGCGGCGAGTCCATGATTCCGGTCTCGGCAGCGACCTTGGTGCCGGAATCGCAACCGCCGGTGTCGCGCACTGATGTGAAGCCGCGCATGAGCATGTTGCGCGCGTTGACCACCGCCTTGGTGGTCAGCAGCGTCAGCGGCATGCCCTCGAGCAGCGCGAGATTGACCTCGGCCAGAAAGATGTGAACATGGGCGTCGATCAAGCCCGGCATCAGCGTGCGGCCGCGCAGATCGATGCGGGTGGCGTTGGCGCCTCTGGCGCCAATTGGCCGATCGGAAACTTCCCTGACTCGATCGTCCTCGATCAGAACTTCGATCCCGCCCTGGAGGTCGGCCTTGCGCGGATCGAGAAATTTCCCGCCGTGGAAAAGGTACGCTGCCATTGGCCGATCTCCGCGAAGGCTCCGCTTAAGATGCGGGTTGGGTTATTGTATCGAATCCGATGGCGATCAATAGGGAAGTCAGCGCCATGAGCGTGAATAAGGTGCGGGTCGTCGACTCCCATACCGCAGGCGAGCCGACGCGCGTGGTGATCGAAGGCGGCCCTAATCTCGGCGGCGGCAGCGTTGCGAAACGGCTCGAGCGCTTTCGGGCCGACTGCGATCGCTTTCGATCGGGTATCGTGAATGAGCCGCGAGGATCCGATGTCCTGGTCGGGGCGCTCTTGTGCCAGCCTCACGACGCGAGCTGCGCGGCCGGCGTAATCTTTTTCAATAACATCGGACCGATCGGCATGTGCGGCCATGGGACGATCGGTCTGGTCGTCACGCTCGCGCATATGGACCGCATCGGCGTCGGCACGCATCGCATCGAAACCTCCGTCGGCATCGTGACCGCGAAGCTGCATGATCACGCCCGCGTCACCGTGAGCAATGTGCAAAGCTATCGCTTCGCCTCGGGAGTGAAGCTCGACATTCCCGGATACGGCGAGGTCATCGGCGACGTGGCCTGGGGAGGCAACTGGTTCTTCCTAGTCGAAGCGCGCGGTGTTGCCGTGTCCGCGGACAATACCGCTGCGCTCACCAGCTTCGCCATCCAGGTGCGCCGGGCGCTGAATGCAAGTGGCGTTCGTGGCGCAGACGGCGCGGAGATCGATCACATCGAAGTTTTCGGCGCCCCGTCCAAAGCGGGCGCACACAGCCGCAATTTCGTGCTTTGCCCGGGGCTGGCCTACGACCGCTCGCCTTGTGGCACCGGCACCAGCGCCAAGTTGGCGTGTCTTTTTGCCGACGGAAAGCTGCAGCCGGGTGAAGTCTGGCGGCAGGAAAGCGTGATCGGTACCTTGTTCGAGGCGTCCTTTACCGTCGACGAGAAAAGTCGCGATCGCGTGCTGCCTCACATTACGGGCGAGGCCTACATCACTGGCGAATCGACGCTGATCTTCGACGATGCGGATCCCCTGCGCTGGGGCATCGACCGCCAAGCGTGAGCAAGCATGTGCTCATCGTCGGCGGGGGAATCGTCGGTCTTAGCGTCGCCTATTATTGTGCGCGCAAGGGGCATCGTGTCACGCTTCTCGAGCGGGAAGGCGCGAACCGCGGCGGTTGCTCTTTCGTCAATGCCGGCATGCTCGTCCCGAGTCATATCGTTCCTCTGGCCAGTCCCGGCATGGTGCAACTTGGCTTGCGGTGGATGTGGAATCCCGAGAGCCCGTTCTATCTCAAGCCACGCTTGAGCAGCGATCTCCTGAGCTGGGCCTGGAAATTCCATCGGGCGGCGACGCAGGCCCACGTCGATCGCGCTGCGCCAGTTCTTCGCGATCTTCACCTTGCCAGTCGCGATTGCTACAGGGAATGGGCCACGCTCTGGGACAACGACTTCGATCTGACCGAGCGCGGCATGCTGATGCTGTGCAACACCGAACAAGGTCTCAACGAGGAGACGAAAGCGGCCGCATATGCGCGCCGGCTCGGCATTTCCGCCGAGGTGCTGACACCCTCGGCGACGGCGGAGCTCGAGCCGAACCTTCGGATGGACATTGCCGGCTCGGTGTACTTTCCCGTGGACTGCCACCTGACGCCAGGACGGCTCATGATGTCGCTTGCACGTGAGGTCGAGCGGGCGGGCGTGCAAGTGTCGTACGATACCAGCGTGGATGGTTGGCGCTCGAAGGGTGATCGGATCGAGGCGGTACACACGAACCGCGCCGATGCCGCGGAGCTCGCGGCCGACGAATACGTCATCTGTGCCGGCATCTGGTCTCAGAATACGGTCCGCGATCTCGGCATCAGGATTCCAATGCAGGCTGGCAAGGGATACAGCCTGACCCTGGAGCATCCTGCATCGCTGCCGCGCGTCTGCGCCATCTTGAGTGAAGCGCGCGTGGCGGTGACGCCGATGGGCAGCTCGCTTCGATTCGCCGGCACAATGGAGCTGACCGGCATCGACGAGCATATCGATGCCGCGCGCGTGCGAGGGATCGTCAACTCGGTTGCAGCATATTATCCGGACGTGACGCCGACGCGGTTGAAGCAAGCAACGGTGCGCACGGGCCTGCGCCCATGTTCGCCCGATGGATTGCCCTACGTCGGCCGGGTCTCGCGATTTGCCAATCTTTCGGTCGCCACCGGCCATGCCATGATGGGCATGAGTCTCGGGCCCATTACCGGCAAGCTGATGGCCGAAACACTGTCCGGCGAGCCGCTTTCGTGCAACGTGCAGGGCTTGAGTCCTGACCGGTATGCGTGATATGGAAATAAATGCGAGGAGCAAGCCATGAAAGTGAACTGGAAAGGCGTCATTCCGGCGATTACCACGCCGTTCAACGCCGACTTGACCGTCGACGAGAGCTTCCTCGCCAAGCATTCGCGATGGCTGGTCGACGAAGGCTCGGTGGGTCTGGTTCCGATTGGCTCGCTCGGAGAATCGGCGACGCTGAGCCCTGCCGAAAAACGCAAGGTCATGGAGACATGCGTCAAAACGGTGGGTGACCGGGTGCCTGTCATCCCGGGCATCGCGGCGCTTTCCACGGCCGAGGCGGTGACGCTCGCGAAGGACGCGAAAGCGATCGGCTGCAGCGCTCTGATGGTATTGCCGCCGTATGTCTACAGCAGCGATTGGCGCGAAATGAAAGCGCACGTCAGCGCGGTGATCGCCGCCACCGATCTTCCCTGCATGCTCTACAACAATCCGATTGCGTACAAGACCGATTTCCTGCCGCGGCACATCCTGGAGCTCGCGGGCGAGCTTCCCAACCTGCACGCAGTCAAGGAATCGAGCGCCGACCTTCGGCGAGTGATGGCGATCCGCGCTCTGTCGGGCGCGCGCGTGCAGATTCTGGTGGGCGTCGACGACGCCATCGTCGAAGCCATCGATGCGGGAGCGATCGGCTGGATCGCGGGGCTCGTTAACGCGTTCCCTGCCGAATCGGTAGCTCTTTACCGGTATGCGAGAGAAGGACGAAAGGCGGAAGCATTCTCGCTCTACCAATGGTTTCTGCCACTGCTGCGCATGGATACGGTAGTGAAGTTCGTGCAGCTGATCAAGCTCGCGCAGCAGCGGGTCGGGATGGGAAGCGACCGTGTCAGGCCGCCACGATTGCAGCTCTCCGGCGAGGAGTTGCGCGAGGCGATGACCGTCATCGATAGTGCGCTTGCGACGCGTCCGCAATTGAAGGCGGAGCTGTCGAGTAATGCCCCAGTTAAGGTACCAACTTACTGAGATGCCCAGCGATTCCATCTCTAAGTCCTTCCCCGTTGCCGGCATCGAGAGCCTGCGCCCGTTGCTGCTCGGAACTCGCCA
>VBDA01000329.1 GCA_005883655.1 Betaproteobacteria bacterium
CGCGCATGGCAAGCAGGTGCTGGAGTTTGTGATCCAGGCCAGGCGCGACCTTCAAGCGCTTCCGCGAGGGGCAAGTGACGACCAAGCGAAAAAGGTCTTCGCCAACCTGATCGAGCCGTTGCTCAAGCTCAGCAAATGTCCCGACTTCGTCGTCAGCCGGGGTCATTACTTCGGCACCGGCGATGTCAAGGATGGCGACCCCGGATTGAGCGACGCGGATAAGCGGTCGCTGATCGAATATCTGAAGACATTCTGAGCGCAGGATCGGGCAATCTTTGCAGTGCCATTCACATTTTGAGGGTCCGAGTGCCGTCATTCCGCGCCGATCTGCGGCGCTATGCGCCGACGCTCGAGATGGAAGCGGACGAGCGCGGCAAGACGATAGAGCGCATGCACGAACTTGCCGTACGGCAGCGTGACGAAGAGCGCCATGATGATGGCGAGATGGATTCCCAGGAGCACGCCCATCGCGGAGGACTCGCGCAGCGCGAGCAGCAGCAGACCGGAGATGCTCGACAACAAGAGCAGCGCCAGAAAGCCGACATCCATCCCGGTCTGCTTGGCGCCGGACAAGGGCGCTTTCCGACAGCGGATTCAGGTTGGCGAGCAGGTTCACCGGTATTCCGGCGGGTATCGGACCGATCTCGATGCCGCCGGCCGTGCCAAGCAGAACCGGCAGGCTCGACAACGCGTAAGGCGCTTTCCAGCGGAAACCATAGTGGTAGATCGTGGCCACGCAGGTGGCTGCGAAGCACAGCATGAAGCCGTAGAACGTCAGGTGATGGAACCATCGTCTCGCGTGCGAGGGCGTCTCATCCGGATACGTGCAGCCTTCGCCGCCCCCAGCGAGGTAGCGCAACCGCAACGCATCGACCACGGAATGGGTGAGCGGCTCGGGGCTGAAAAAATCGCCAAATTTCTCGCCGGTGTCGCGCCAGAATCTAACCAAGCCCGCGGCGAGCGCGACCACGACGAAGAGGAATACGATGCCGAAGGTCCAGGCCATCGTGCGGTGCGAAAGCACGGCGTAGAACGCGCCTGCGTTGTCTGGGTGTGCCGCAAGCAGCACCGGCCGCTCGATGAAAAAGAACATTGCCCACAAGAAAAGCGCCAGGCTCGCCGCGGCGACGAGGCCGACGGTCATGCCATTGCGCTGGAACAGCGCGGAGAGCGGACCCGGCCAAGCGTACTTCCTGTATGTCTGCAGGCGGATGTCCGCGAGCATTTTCGGAAAGTTAAGCTGGAACTCGTGCGGCGGCGCGTATTGGCAGGCGTAATAGCAGGAGCCGCAGTCGTGGCACAGGTTGGCGAGGTATGCGAGGTCGCCCTCGGCGAAGCTCAATCGCCGCTCGAGCGCCGGAAAGACCGCGCAAAAGCCTTCGCAATAACGGCAGGCATTGCAGATGCTCGCCATTCGCGAGCCCTCTTCGACCAGCGCGACGGGAATCGATCTAGGAGGCGGCATGGCGCGCGGCCTCCTCTCCCGCGATGCGGCCGAACGCGGTGCCGATCGCCATGCCGACTCCCGCGACGTAGCCCTTGCCCAGCACGTTGCCCGCCATGATCTCGCCGGCGGCGAAGATGTTGGCCGCCGGGCTATCGTCCTGCCAGAGCATCTGCGCCCGCTCGTTCACTGCGACGCCGAGGTAGGTGAAGGTGATACCCGGCCGCAACGGATACGCAAAGAATGGCGCTGTATCGAGCGACCGCGCCCAATGACTCTTGGGCGGCGACAGTCCCGCTGTGGCGCAATCGTCGAGCACGGTGTGATCGAATGTTCCCGGGCGGAGCGCGTGATTGAATTGCCTCACGGTCGACTCGAGCGCGGCGGGATCGAGCTCGAGCGCCAGCGCGAGCGCGCGCACGGAGTTGGCCTTAATCGGCGGGAACATCGGCGGAATAAACTTGCCCATCGCTTTAGCATCGATGATCGAGTATGCGAGTTGATCGGGCTGCGCGGCGACAAGCCGGCCCCAGACCGCGTAGCGCTTGGGCCAGAAGTCGAGGCCTTCGTCGTCGAAGCGCTGCGCGTCGCGGTTGACGACGATGCCGAGCGATACGCAATCGACGCGGGTGCAAATGCCGCCGTCGAACTTCGGCGCGCGGGCGTCTATCGCAACGCAATGCCCCTGGGCGGCATCACCGACGGATTTCGCGCCGCCGTCGAGGAGGATCCGCAACACGCGTCCCATGTTATATGGTGTGCCGCGGATCAGGAAATTGTCGGCCGCGGGTCCCCAAGCTTCGCGCAGCCAAGCGAGGTTCGACTCGAATCCGCCCGCCGCGGCCACCACGGCCTTGGCGCGAATCTCGAGTCGCGCGCCCTGATGCGCCACCATCGCCGAGGTGAACTTGCCATCCCGGATGTCGAGCTCGATGACCTCCGCGTCGTAGGCGACTTCGACACCCAGCGCTCCGGCGGTCCGGTAATAGGCGTTGAGCAGCGCCTTTCCGCCGCCCAGGAAAAACGCATTGGTGCGCGCGAGCTGTAGCGTCCCGCCCAACGGCGGCTGGAAGCGCACGCCATGGCGAATCATCCATTCCCGGCACGTCGCGGTGTGCCGGATGGTCAGTCGCGCAAGCTTTTCGTTCGTCTGTCCGCCCGTGACCTTGAGCAGATCCTGCCAGTATTCGTCTTCCGGATACGAGCCGCTCAGCACGTCGGCGGGCGTGTCGTGCATGCAGCGCAGGTTACGGGTATGCCGGCTATTGCCCCCGCGAAAATGCTTCGGCGCACATTCGAGCACGAGCACGCTTTTATCCGCTTGCGCGGCCGTTATCGCGGCGCACAGCGCGGCGTTGCCCCCGCCCAATATCAGGACGTCGTACGTCCGTGAAACATCCATCGCAGCTTCTTTTATCGTTGGAGCCCAGCAGCGCTCGCGCGTGACTTAATCGACCGTCGCCTTTGACTCCTTAACCACCTTGGCCCACTTTGCCGTTTCCGACTTGATGAAGGCGGCGAATTGCTCGGGCGTAAGGCCACCGGGTTCGGCGCCGAACTGTCCCAGCCGCTGTTGCATGTCCGGCGTCTTCAGAATTTTCAGAATCGCGTTGTAGAGCTTGGTGGTGATTTCAGTGGGGGTCCCTTTAGGCGCGAGGATGGCGTACCAGGTCGTGACTTCGTAGCCTTTGAGGCCGGATTCCGCAAACGTCGGCAACTCGGGAAAAGCAGGCGAACGCACGGCCGTCGTCACTGCCAGCGCCCTCACTTTTCCGGCCTTGATGTGGGGCGCGGCCGAGCCGCTGGTCTCGATGGCGAGCTGAATCTGGCCACCGAGCAGATCGGCCATCATGGGCGCGCCGCCTTTGTACGGGATGTGCACCATGTCGACACCGGTCATCGATTTGAAGAGTTCGGCGGAAAGATGTTCGGTGCTGCCATTGCCCGCGGAACCGTAAGCGAGCTTTCCCGGATTGGCCCTGGCGTACGCGATCAGCTCCTGAACCGATTTGGCCGGCACCGACGGATTCACGACGAGAATATTCGGAACCGAGGCCAATACCGTGATCGGAACGAAGTCTTTTTCGAAATCGTAGGACAATTGCTTGTACAGGCTGGTCGCCATCGTATGCGCCACCGTTGCTACGAACAACGTGTAGCCGTCCGGCGCCGCATGCGCTGCGATGCCGGCGGCCAAGGTACCGCCGGCACCGGCGCGATTTTCCACGACGAACGGCTGACCGAATTCCTGCGAGAGTGCCTGCGCGAAAGGCCGGGCGACAATATCGGTGGTGCCCCCGGGCACGAAAGGAACCATCAGCGTCACGGGCTTGCTCGGCCACACCTGCGCCAAGGCGCCGGTGGCCGCGAGCGTCAACAAGATGCACAGGGATCCCAACAGACGGACGACGATTCTCATTTGGCGCATTCCTCCAAGTTCGACGTGACGCTTTCAGCCGATGCGATCTCGCGCAAAGGCGATGGCCCACCAGGCGAGCCGCAGGCACGGGATAATGCCATGCGCGTCCACGAATATTGCGCTGAAATTCGCGCCTTCGCGCATGCCTTGTGGACTTCGGCGCGTTGGAAGCTCACGCTAGACACGGGAATCGAAGCCCATGAAACAACATCGTTGCTTTTGACGATCCTTGTCTTCTGGACCGTGTCCGAAGCAGCCGCAGCCCCATTGATCTTTCTTGCCCAAGGAGAACACCGATGCGCGCCTTGTTCGACAGACAAACCCGCAACCTGCAACGCGCGGTCGCGGTTGGTTTGGCTGCCGCGCTTGGCTTGCCCCCGGCAGCATTCGCCGAAGTGACGGAAGTGCAGATCGCCCGCGGCTTTGCAATTCCGCATCTGCCGATCATGATCATGGAGCACGACAAGCTGCTGGAGAAGCATGCGCTGGCAGCGGGCCTGGGCGAGGTCAAGGTCATCTATTCGCAAATTGGCGGCGGCAGCGTCATGAACGACGCGCTGATCTCGGGCGCGCTTTCCTTTGGCGTAGGCGGTCCGCCGCCAATGCTCACCCTGTGGGACAAGACACGCTCGGGCATCCAGGTCAAAGGCGTCTGTGCCGAAGCGACCATGCCGCTACTGCTCAACACCCGCAATCCCAAACTGAAGACGGTGAAAGATCTATCCGAAAAGGACAAGATCGCCGTCGGGGCGGTGAAAGTTTCCATTCAGGCGCGCCTCCTGCAGATGGCCGCCGCCACGGTATTCGGTGAGGCCGAATTCACCCGCTTCGACCCGCTGACGATCGGCATGAACTCCCCGGATGCGAGCGCAGCGCTGCGCTCGGGCGCCGGGGAGGTCGACACCAACTTCAGCCTGCCTCCTTTTCAATACGCCGAGCTCAAGATCCCCGGTATCCATACGCTTGCATCGTCCAACGACATCATGGGCGGCCCGCACACCTTCACGATGGTCTATGCGACCGGCAAGTTCCATGACGCGAATCCCAAGACCTACCAGGCATTCCTTGCAGCGATCAAGGAGGCGATCGCCACTATCAATCGCGACAAGAGCGGCGTCGCCAGGACATACATCGAGATGACGCACAGCAAGGAATCGGTCGCGGACATCGTGGCCATCCTGGATGATCCACTGGTGCACTTCACGATGACGCCCACGGGGACCATCAAGTTCGCGGATTTCATGTATCGGATCGGGGCGCTCAAAAACAAGCCGAATTCGTGGCAGGATTATTTTTTCGAGGAGATTCACAACTTGCCCGGCAGTTGAGAGGCCCCTTCCGGTGGTGAGCGTCCAGCGTGGGGCTGCCCTTGTCGGACCAGCACGGACGGAGGGTGTCGACCTCGCACGCCGCTTCGGCTGCATGTCTTGTCACAATGTGACGACTGTGATCATCGGACCTACGTTTCGCGACTGTCCGCATCCGCTGCCAGCGCCGTTGGCGAATGGGCCGTTGGCAGGGGCAAAATAGCGGCCGCCGCGCATGCCGCAAGCAACGGGTCTCTGGGCGGGACTGCGGCTCTGGCGTAAAATGCAGCCTCGAATTTCGGAGAAAAGTCGATGAATCGAAAACGAAGAATCCTATTGAAAACCGGCAGCGGCGCGACCCTGCTCTCGCTCCTTGCCGGGGCGGGCATGCTGGCGTCGCGCGCCGCGCAGGCGCAGGCATGGAACAAGGACGCGTTCGAAACCCACAATCTCGCCGAAACGATGAAGGCGCTGGGCGGCGGCGAGCCGGCGCAAAGCAAGGATATCGTTTTCTTTCAGACCCC
>VBDA01000330.1 GCA_005883655.1 Betaproteobacteria bacterium
CCCGTCGGCTCTTCGCAGGGTGCCGTCTTCCAATCGGCGGTGACCTTGCGTTGCGCGACGTCGATTTTGGCAACCGAATTACGATCGCGAAGCGCCATGAACAAGTTGCCTTCGCCATCGGGCACGGTGCCGTCGAGCTTCTTGCTGTCCATCGGCAGCTCGCCGACCACTTTCCCCGTCTTGGCGTCGACGAAGGCGATCTTCTTGCTGTCGCCCATCGTGAAGGCCAGTTGCTTGGTCACCGGGTCGTAGAATGCCGAATCGGCGTCCTCGCCGATCTTGATGCGATCGATCGACTTCAGCGTCGAGAGCTGGAAGACCGTGGTCGTGCCATCGCCGTTGATGGTGTAGCCGCGGTCGAATTCGGTCGAATTCCGGAATGACTGCGATCGCGTTCGCGTCCTCGGACTTGTCGATGTTGCGGACGGCTTTTTTCGCATGGACGTCGAAGACGGTTACCCCGTCTCCGCGGCGCCCGATGAAAAGGTAGCCTCGCGCCGGATCGAGCGTGACGTAATCCCAGTCGGGCGCGGCTCCTTTCAGCGTAACCGCGGACTCGAGGTGATAGAACTGCTGCGCGTGGGCCGCAGCGGCGAACGCGGTAATTCCAAGTACGGCGCAAGCGAGAAATGGTCTCATGGGGTCTCCGGCATTCAATTTGCGGCGGACACGATGTCGTAACGAAGGATGGCTGCTCCCGTCTTGGCTTCGCCGGGCGATACGGCCACGTAGAGACGCTTGAGCTCAGGCACCAGGATGCCGGTCTTTGCACCGGTAGCCGAGGTGACGCGCGCGAGCTCCTGGTAGTGGTCGGCATCGTTCTGCTGGAAGACTCCGATGTAACCCTCCCCTCCGAGCGCATAGATGCGACGGTTGGCCGCGTCCCAGATCACCTGGTCGCAACGCTCGGGAGCCTTGAAGCTCGCCACGGAAGCGCCGGTCTCGGCGTTCAGCACGATCAGCTTACCGGGCTTTCGCGTGACGACGAACAGACGCTTGTGGGGCTCGTCGAAAGCGAGCGGCGCGTTCTGTTCCGCTTCCTTGATGGGCCAGGTTGCAAGCACCTTGACTGTTGCCTTATCCACGACGGCCATGTAGTTCTTGCCGGTGACATTGATGTAAAGCTTATCGCCTTTGCCCTCGATCGCCATCGCCTCGACCTTCTCGGTGTCGAATTTGAGGTCGCCGTGACGTTGCAGGGTGACGGGATCCACGACCGAGAGATACGTTTCCTGCATCTTGGCATCGCGCCCTCCGTTGACGATATAGAGACGCTTCCGGCCGGCGTCGTAGCCCATCGCATCGGCCCCTGGCGCCGCCAGCTTGATGGTGCCGGTAACTTTGTAACTGCCGGCGTCGATCACGCGGGTCAACATGTCTCCACCGCTGTCGGTCACCACCAGCCGGTTCTTCTCCGGCACGTAGAGGATGCCATGCGGCGTCTCGACGATACTCTTGATGCTTCTTTGCTTTTTCAATGTCTTGAGATCGAAGACGTCGAGCGTCCCGTGGTCCTCTGCGGCGAGCCACAAGCGGTTCCCCTTCAGGTCGTATTCGAAATGATCGAAGTCGCCGGTGTAACCGGGAAGCTCGGTGCGACCGGCCAGCCGCAGCGCATCGTCCGCGGCAAGTGCAGCAACGCTGGTCGTGCAAAACATCGCACAACAAAGGATCGAAACGATTCTTGAGTTCATTGTAATTTTTTCCGGAAGCGAGGAGACATTCGAAATTTACGGATCGAGCTCGGCGAGGCTCTCGACCGAGGGAATGCGTTTTTGCAGCTCGTCGCGAACTTTTTCCGCTCGCGCGAGGAATGCCTTTTCGTCGTCGCCGCTGTTGTAACGGAAGCCCAGACTCAGCGCGCCGATCGTCTTGTTCGCGGCGTCGCGCAAGGGTAGCTCCACGCCGTAGCGCTTTCCTTCCCCGTAAACGCCGACGATCGGTTCGCCGGAGTTGATCACCTTCATGTCGTCGTCGTCCCCTTTCTTGCCGATGCGGCCGAAGTTGGAGGCAAGAATGATATTGTCCTTGGCCCTCGGCGGCGTCACATGCATGGCGAGGACGATCAACTCAGAGTGCCTCGAAAGCATCTCGTCGACGAGCTTTTGCGCGTGGGTCTTGGTCGTAGCAAGCGGCTCGTAGGGATGGTGCTCGACGAGGCTGGCGGCATCGAGTATTCGCTTCGCTAGCCAGTCGCGGATGCCGATGGCTTTTTTCTCCAGCGCCTTCTTGTCGTCGGTGCTCTTGTATGGAAAGACCAGCCCAAGAGCGCCGAGATTGGTCCCGGCGACGTCGCGCAACACCAGCTCGACCTCGAAACGCTGGCCGCCGTGCGCGATTTCGAGATTGGTTTTTTCCGTCGTTATCACTCTCATGTCATCGTCGTCTGCTGCCTTGCCGATGCGGCCGATGTTCGACGCGATGATGGGATAGTTCGGAACGTTCGGCGGCGACACGTGAAAAACGATCACCAGCAGTCCGGGATTTCTCGCGACGACCTGATCGACGAGTCCCTGGCCGTAGCTTTTCACCGGCAGCTGTGCGTGGAGCGGGAAGGCCAGCACCGAGGCAAGCAATAAGAGCGCTGCACGCATCATCGAATCCCCTTACCTGTGGTTGAGGCGTCGAGCGTAATTTCCCGACCTGAAACCAATCTGACTCCTTTCTGAAATCCCATTCAGAGATCCAGTACCAGCAGCTTGCTCTTGGCGCGAGACACGCACGGCATGATCTTGTCGCCAGCACGACGTTCGGCATCCGTGAGGAATGCGTCACGATGGTCCGCTTCCCCGTCGAGAAGCCCGGTCACGCAGGTGCCGCACACTCCCTGCTCACACGATGTGGGGATTTCGATCCCGCGCCCCTCCAGCGCCTGCACGATCGTCTTGTCGGCGGAGACCGAATAGGTGCCGCCGGAAAGCGCAAGAGTGACCTCGAACGGCGCCCGCGCGCCCGCGTAGGCCATCGGGTTTGCATTGAAATATTCGGCGTGGATGGTCTGCGGAGGCCAGCTCGCGGTGGCGATTTCCTCGACCAGATCCATGAAAGGACGCGGCCCACAAACGTAGAGATGCGCGCCCGGGGACCGATGCCAAAGAAGCTTGTGCAGGTACAGGCGCAACGCGTCGACCTCCAGCGCGTAATGGAAGCTCACTTTGCCGCGGAACTCCGGACGCGATAGAAAGCCGTGGAATGCGGTGTAACCGACCGAGCGCGCGAAGTATTGGAGCGCGAAAGACGCGTTGAGCTTCTGGAGCTCGCGAGCCATGCTGAGAAGCGGTGTGATGCCGATTCCTCCCGCGAGCAGCAGGTGATGTGTCGCCGAGAGATCGAGCGGAAAGTGATTGCGCGGCGTGCTGATCGATAGCAGGTCGCCCTCGGCGATGCGCTCGTGCATGGCGCGCGAACCGCCGCGCGAGTCGGGCTCGCGCTTCACCGCGATGACATAGCGGTTCTTCTCATCGGATCCGTTGCAGAGCGAATACTGGCGCACGAGGTCCTCGTCGATCCAGACGTCGATGTGCGCTCCCGGCGTGAACGCCGGCAGCGGCACCCTATTGGCGCTATGGAGCTCGAACACCTTGATCTCCGAAGTCTCGGAACTGATCGTCTTCACGCGCGCCTGCAATCCCCGAACGTCCTCCCGCGCGATGAATTTCCGGCGCAGATAGCTGCGGATGCCTGTGTAGGCGAGCACAGGCACCCCGAGGATGCCGGCGAACAGCAACAGTTGGACAGGAAGACCTCCGACGTTGCCCGTATGCAGCGAGCCCAGCCAGCGGTAGATCCTGTTTCCCACGCTGCTTGTCGCGTAAGGCTCGAATCTCAGCGCCTCGCCGGTGTAGGGATCGAGGTAGACATAGGTGCGAGCGTTCGGATGCGGTGCATCGCGTTCGATGACGTAGATCTCGACGGGACTGCTCGCTTTTCGCGGATACGTCAATGTGATTTCGCGCGCAGCGGGCACCAGCGATAGCGTCTGCTTCATGAAGGTCTCGGCGGGAAGCATCTCCGATCGAATCGCGCTCACGGTGGGTTTGGGCGCCGGCCAGGGAGAGACTCGAAGGTGAAAGTCAGCGAGGTGACCGTCGACATGAGCAGGATCAAGCTCGCGTAGACACCGATCGTGCGGTGGAGATTCAGATCGAACGCGCGGCCGGTCAGGTGCGGGCGAAATGTGAGAGCGCTCTTGAGCGCTTTCAGGTTTGGTGGCCACCAGACGATCAGTCCGCCGATGACCGTGACGAGTGCCAGGACAAGGCTGGTGCTCCCACCGATGAACTCCGCGATGTCGGCGTCGTCGATGAAGAGTAGGCGATGCAACTGCTCGACGCTACCGAAAAATCCGCCCCATTGATGCTGTTGACCGAGCACGCTGCCGGTACAGGGATTTACATAAACGCCTTGTTTGTCCGCAAAGCGGATCGTCGTCGCGCCGTTGCCACCTTCCAGGATTTCGATGCGGGCCACCGCGGCGTCGCCATGAAACTCGCGCGCCCTGGCGATCAGATCGTCGAGCGGCAGGCGTGTGCTGCACGAACCGACGTCCCGAAGGCCACCCTCGACCAGGGGTTCGAGCTGCGGGCGGAACACCATCGCAAGGCCCGTGATCGCGAGGAAGACCGCGACGAGACCGAGCGTGAGCCCGGTCCAGCGATGAACCTGGAGAATGGTCTTGCGAAGGGCGAGGTTCAGGATGGGTCCTCGGCTATCGGACGACTGTATTCCCGGACCCTTGATGCAGACTGAAGACACTCTGAAAAGGTGTTCAGAAACCCTTCAGGCTGATTTCAGGTGGGCGAGCCATCATCGATTCCGAGCGTTGTTACCGGACGCATTTGTCGTATTCCCTTTTCATTTGCCAAGAGCGAGCCTGCGCATTGCTGGTGCAGAGCGAGACAATTCAGGCAGCTAACAGGCTGAGGGGACTTGCTCCCGAAGGAGAAAATCGATGATCCGACGCATTCTTATGACCCTGATCCTGGCCGCGCTTGCGACGCCTTGGGTGTATGCCGCGGACGCTGCGGACGAGGATTCCGTCGCAGTCCAGGCCGCCCGGGAAAAGTGGGTCAAGAACAAGGGCTACAAGGTCTACTACACCAAGAAGTTCGATTTGAGCGACCTGCCCCATTACAAGCCCGAGCAGAAAGTCTCCGGAACCATCCGCATGTGGGGATCGAACTACTTCGCGGACAGCCCCCTCGCGGATTACTGGATCCAGGAATTTCAGAAATATCAGCCCGACGTGAAGTTCGACCTTCATCTGAAGACGACTCTGCATGCGATCCCTGGCCTGATATTCGGCATGTCCGATATCGGGCCGATGGGCCGCCAGATCACCTGGGACGAACTGCTGTCCTACCAGCGCGAGCGCAATCACCTGCCTGTCGGCATCGTGGCCGTGACCGGAAGCTACGACGTGTCCGGATGGAATCCGCCCATAGGCGTGTATCTCCACAAGGACAACCCGCTATCGAAGCTCTCGCTGCAGCAACTCGATGGCATTTTCGGCGCTCAGCGTTCGGGTGCGTGGCGGGACCTGGTGTGGGACAAGTCGCTCGGCCGCGGGCCGGAAAAGAATATCCGCACCTGGGGCCAGCTGGGCCTCACCGGCGAATGGGCGAACAAGCCGATCCATGTCTACGGCTACAACCTCCAGTTCCATTTTCCGCAGGAGATCGAGTCGAGGGCATTCGGCGGCGTATCGGGAAAGTGGAACGAGAACCTCATCGAATACGACAACCTGGCGCAGCCTGACGGCAGCTTCAAGCTGGCCGGCCAGCTCATGCTGGAGGATCTCGCCAAGGACCCTTATGGCATCGCCTATTGCGCCGGCGGCAATGCATGGCTAACGCCGCAGATCAAGTCAATCGCGTTGTCAGTCAAGACGGGAGATCCGGCGTACGAGCTTACGCTGGAAAACGTGCGCGAGCGCAAGTACCCGATGTACGCGGACGTCTTCTTCTACATCGATCGCGATCCGAAGAAACCCGTCGATCCCAAGGTGAAGGAATTCCTGCGCTACATCCTGAGCAGCGAAGGACAGACCCAGGTGATGCGCGACGGGAAGTATCTTCCCCTGACCGCGGAAACAGTTCGCGCCCAGTTGAAACTGCTCGAGTAGCGCGCGGACAAGTAATTCAGCGCTGCGGCGTGGCCTTCGCGAACCGCTGCCGGAACCATTGTTCCAGCATCCTCTTTTCGTACACCAGAGGATCGTGCTCGGAGTATTTCGGGTCCATGGTTCGCAGAAAATTGGGGTCGCAGACCCGCTCGCGCCGCGATTGCGCTACCTTGCTGTCGACCTCGAGCGTGTAGCTAAGCTCGATGCACGGCATGTCGACCTTCCCATTGACGATTCGAATTTCAGTAGGCAGGTTCATGCGCGGGCGGCCCGCACGGTCGAGGTCGAGCACCTCGATTTTCAGATTGCTTTGGGGAGGCAGGTAACGATCGCCGAGCTCCTTCAGATGTCGCTCGAGCGTGAGCATGATCTGACGAGGATCGTTGTTGCTATCTCCGGCGTCGGTGAAACGATCCGGATCTCCATAGGAGACCGTGACCGCCGCATGAAGTGGCAGCGCGCTCGACACAATGGCTGCTGCCGAGACGAAAATCCGACCGATCCGCATGGTTCAACCTCCGCTGTTCGCCTGGGTTCGACCCCGGCAGGGCGGCGTGGTTCTCCGGCTGTTCGATCCCCTGGAGTCCCAGCGTCGTTCCTCGGTGAAACACTAAACAGTCGTCAGGTACTCGTCAGTCCAGCTTCTTCAACTGCTCGCGAACCACGTCGGCGGTCAGGGGAAGATATTTGCCGTCGCGCATCACGTCGGCTTGCCCTTCCTGGCTGAGAACGTAGCGCAGGAATTCCTTAACCTTCGGGTCCATCGCCGTGCCGGGCTTGACGCTGGTATAGAAATACTGCTCGTTGTAGAGCGGATAGGTCCGCTTCTGGATATTCTCGATCGTGTGCTCGACGCATGCCTTGCTTCCCGCTGCAGCGACGGCCAGGCGCTTGACCTTTGGGCGATCGCCCCGGTACCGGTTATAGGCGATCCCGTCGCGGTCCTTGCCCAAGTTGTCCGTAATCTGGTCGGCCTCGATGTAGCGCGAACCGTCGGGGTTCACGATGTTGCCGTAGGCGTGGATGTTCTCGTTCCATTTGTCGCTCGACTTGAGCACCTTGTCGGAGAAGTCGGTGGCCGTGTTGTAGCGGATGCTGAATCCGTACATGTTGATCGGCTTGTCCGCCCAATCTCCCGTGAGCCCGAGTTGGCCCCAGGTACGAATGTTCTTCTCGCGGCCCCGCGCCCAATCCGAACGCCAGTTGGTTCCAGCCCAACCGCCGTCGCGCGCCGCGCCGAACACAGCATCGAGCTGCTCCATGCTGATGCACTTGAGCGGATTGTCTTCGTTCACCAAAATCGTGATGGAATTTTCCCACCCGCCGACGTCATAGGATCCGGTAACCGCGGTAATTTCGACCGGATCGAAATTCATGACCCGCTCGTAGGCGAGCAGGTCGTAGAAGCCCGGCCTGTGTCCCATGACGAGGTCGGCTTGCTGGTAGTAAAGCGCGGCAAACGCGAGCGCCGAAGTCGGCAGGAAATACGAGATCCTGATACCCGGCTGGTATTTGGCAAATCCCTGCTGCCATAGCTCGCCGAGCATCCCGTCGCTCAAGTAGTTGTTGCCGTGGAGGCGAATCCAGCCCGTGAGCTGTTGCTTCGGCACGTAGTGAGGCATGCCGCTCAAGTCGAACTTCTGGGTGTAATGCGCTGCTTTCCCGCGCTGGTAGATGACCCCGGCCCGGTCTGCTTGTGCGCGGAGAGCCTTTTCGGTGTCCTCCGATTGGCGCTGCTGGGCCACTGAGGGGCACGCGGCCAGCACAGCGGCCAATGCGACGACTGCCGCAGCGATGCTGCGAGTTGCCTTGTTCACATCACCTCCCGAAAAATGCACGACCCTGGTCCTTTCCGGGGAAAAAAGGGCCCCGATGAAAGGGGGCCCAATCCCACGGAGGACCCACTCACTGCTTCATTCCAGCTTGCGCAACTCCTCTTGGACGACCTCGGGCTGCAGAGGAATGAACACGCGTTCATCGGCGACCACCTGCTGTCCCTCCTTGCTGAGCACGAGCTTGAGAAACTCCTTTACCTTGGGCGGCAGCGGTTTGCCAGGCGCCTTGTTGATGTAGATGTAGACGTAGCGGCTGAACGGATACTTGTGCGAGTAGACGTTTTCGACGTTGGGCTCGTAGCACGTTCCGCCTTCCTTCGTCGAGAGCTTGAGGACTTTCACGTTCGGTGTGACGTTCGCCATCAGCGCATAAGTGAGGCCGCCCGGGTGACTTGCCATGTCCTCCGCCGCGACGGTGAAAGCGTGCGTGAAGCCCTTGCCCTTGACGAATTGGATGTTGTCCTTGTACTCGCCTCCGTCCATCGCCACTACCTTGAAGTACTGCTCGATGCCGTTGACCGGCTTGAGCCCGTAGAGATGAATCGGGCGGCTGGCCCAATCGCCCTTGGCGCCCAGGTCGCCCCAGGTCCTGACGTCCTTGTAGCCGAGCTTGCGCGTCTTCGAGTAGATCGCGTCGAGCTGCGGCAGGCTCAGGCAGTCGATCGGGTTATCCTTGTCGACGAGGATGACGCTCGATGCGGTCTTGCCGAGCGATCCGACGCTGCCGGTCGCGACGCGAATCGGCGTCGGTTTGTAGCCGTACTTGTCGACGAAGGA
>VBDA01000331.1 GCA_005883655.1 Betaproteobacteria bacterium
ACACCAAGAAGCACACGCCCGAGGAAGCACTCAAGCTGGCGCAGGAAACGCGCACCAGGATCCTGGCCGGCGCCGATTTCAACGCGCTGGCGAAGGAGGTCTCCGATGATCCGAGCGCGCAGCGTAACGGCGGTCATCTCGGTTACTTCGACAAGGCGCAAATGGACCCAGCCTTCGCCGGCGCGGCGTTCGCGCTCAAGAATGTCGGCGACTTGAGCGAGCCGGTTCGATCGAGCTTCGGCTATCACCTGATCCGCCTCGAAGGCCTTCACGCCGCAACGGTGCAGACTTTCGATCAGGTCAAGGAGTCGATTCTCGCCGAAGAGCGTGCCAAGTTCATCGACGAGCAGCGCGAAACCGCGCTCGCGCCCGTAAGAAACGATCCCGCGACAAAAATGAATAAGGCTGCGGTGGATGCAATAATTATTACCATCGATCCCGAGGCTGCCAGGAAGCCTTCGGCAGTGGAAAAGCCCAAGTAGTAGTGTCCCGGCGGGCTCCAGACGCCGTTTGTCGTCCTCATCGAATCCCGTGGAATTGACATCGGACATGCCCGCGTTCCGCAAGGACATTGGCGTTGTCCCATCGGCCGGCGTCGTATCGTATGGAATTGACTCCAGTAGGATACGTCACGCTGCTATTCTTCAACTCATGTCTTCGATCCTGGACCCTTTAGCGCCGCATCGGGAAGCTTCCGCCGGCACGAGCTTCGCGCGTCATCGGGCTTTGTTCGCCAATTTCTTTCGACGCGAGCTCTTTTCGCGCTATCTCGGAAGCATCAGCGGTCTTGCGTGGGCATTGCTGCATCCGCTGGCATTGCTTGCGGTGTACCACTTCGTCTTCACGACCATATTTCGCGCCGGGCCCATGAACGGCAAGAGCTTCCTGATCTTCGTCGCTGTCGCGCTGTGGCCCTGGCTCGCGGCACAGGAAGCCTTGCAGCGTGGAACGGTCAGCATCGCCGCTCACGCCGGATTGATCCGCAAGGTCGCGTTCGCGCACGAGATCGTCGTCTACGCTTCCGTCGCCGCGACGCTCACGCTGCAGCTTGTCGGCTATCTCGGTGTGCTGATCGTGCTGGCATTGTTCGGCGAGCCCGTGCACTTCGAAGGGCTGCTCATTGCGCTGCCTCTATGGATCGTGCTCGCCATAGCCGTTGCCGGTCTCTCACTCGCGCTGGCGGCACTGCAGGTTTTCGTCAAGGACGTCGAGCACATCCTGATGCCGGTGCTCATGATCCTGATGTATTTGACGCCGATCCTTTACCCGCTGACGCTGGTTCCCGAGGGTATGAAGCCGTGGGTCGCGGCGAACCCGTTTGGCTACCTTGTCGACCGGTTGCGCGACGCGTTGCTGGATGGGAGTCTCGCGCTGCACTGGGGCGATGCGGTGGCGGTGATCGTCGCGCTGGCTCTTTTTGTCGGCGGGCGATGGGTTTTCCTTCGCCTGTCGCCGCATTTCGAGGACTTCGTGTGATGGCCGCGCCGATACTGAGCCTGTCGGCGGTGGGCAAGGACTACGCCAAGACCGATCACAATGTGGCGCGTGTTCGGCTGGTAGTCGATCTCCTGCGTGGACGTGGAGTCACGCACGCCTTTCGTGCGCTCGACGATGTCTCCTTTCAGCTCGCCGCGGGCGAATCGCTGGGGATCATCGGCGAGAACGGCGCGGGCAAATCGACCCTGCTCAAGATCGTCGCCGGCGTCATTACGCCGACGCGCGGCCGCGTCGAAGTGCATGGCCGTGTCGGCGCGCTGCTCGAGCTCGGCTCCGGATTTCACCCCGAGTACACGGGACTCGCCAACATCGATCTCGCTGCCGCACTTCTCGGCCTGGCGCCGGCCGAAATCGCGGCCAAGCGCGAGGAAATCATCGCCTTTGCCGACATCGGATCGCACATCCACGATCCCATCAAGCACTACTCGTCGGGGATGGTCGTGCGGCTTGGATTCGCCGTTGCGACCGCGCTCACGCCGGATGTTCTGATTACCGACGAGGTTCTCGCCGTCGGTGACGAATCGTTTCAGAAAAAGTGCATCGCCTGGATGGAGCGCTATCTTGCCGATGGTGGAACCCTGTTGCTCTGCTCGCACAGCATGTACCACGTCCAGAAGCTCTGCCGAAGCGCGTTGTGGCTCAAGGAAGGGCGCGTCGAGCGCTACGGCTCGTCTGCCGAGGTGACGCAGTCGTATCTCGCCTACCATGAGGAAAAGAGTGCCGGTGCAAAACAACCGATCGCGGCGCCTCGCGCCGCCGCGGCGGGGGTCTACGCGATCCAGTCGCTGTCGCTCGATCCGGAGGCGCGTATCAAATCAGGGGATGCATTGACCGTCGAAGGCAAGGTGTTTTCGCCGGATGGCCGGGTGCCGGTGATACTGCTTGGAGTGGTCCGCGCCGACGGCACTCCGGTATACGGCGTCGCCTCGGACATGGATGGCGTCGCCCCGATTCGGATCGATGACCGGCAGTTTTCATTCATGCTGACGTTTCCGGAGTTGCCGCTGTTGCCCGGCAAATACCTGATTCGGGCGCACGCGCTCGATCCCGAGGGTGTACGGCTGTTCGATAACGTCGAGCAATCGTTTATTGTCGAAGGCGAGACGCGCGAGCTGGGCCTGGTGCGCATCGCCCACCACTGGCACGCCGGCACCGATGCGACGCAGACGGCCAAAGGGCGGCTTGGCGCGCGGTGATCGGGTAAAATTGCGGTTTTCCGCGGCGCCTCGCTGATCGGCGCTCCTGGAACCGCCCCCGCATGGCTTCCGACATCACGTTCACCGGAGAGCGCTTCGTACCCGGCTGCGCCGGCGAAATCGCGTACGAGCATTGGCACCGGTACGCGTTTGCGCGCCGATTCGCCGCCGGCAAGCGGGTGCTCGACGCTGCCTGCGGTGAGGGATATGGCAGCGCACTCCTTGGCGCCGTGGCGGAGAGCGTCGTCGGCGTCGACATCGAAGCTTCCGCCATCGCTCACGCCGGCGAGCGATACGGGGAGGGCGATCGCGTCCGCTTCATCGCCGGCTCCTGCGCGGCGCTGCCCCTGCCGGATGCGTCGGTGGACGCGGTCGTATCGTTCGAGACCATCGAGCACCTCGACGCGGGCGACCAGCCGAAGATGCTCGCCGAGTTCGCACGGGTGCTCAAGCCCGAAGGATTGTTGATTATCTCGTCGCCCAACAAGCGCCTGTACAGCGACGCGCGCGAATACGTCAATGAGTTCCATCGGCATGAGCTGTATCGCGACGGGCTCGCGGCGCTGCTGGCCCCATCTTTCCCGGCGCAATCGTGGTACCACCAGCGCGTTGCTCCGTGGTCGGAGATCTGGCCCGAACATCCGATGGACGGTGCCGAGGCGTTGCTCGGCGACGCCGGCGGCATTACTCCCTACAAGCCGCCGGAGGGCATGTATTTCGTCGTCGTTGCCGGTCGTTCCGGCGACGCGGTGCTGCCGGTCGCACCCGGCTCGCTGTTCACCGATGCCGACGACACCGAGCTCAAGCGCAACGAATGGAACGCGCGTGAAGTATTGCGTCTGGACGCGCTCCTCCGGGAGCACGACGCCGTACTCGATCGGCAGACGGGACACATCCAACACCTGGAAGCGATGGTCGTCGAGCGCGAGCGCATCATCAGCGACATGGACCGGCGCCTGCAAGAGCTCAGCGCCGCGCGCGACCGGCGGCTCGCCGAGCGCGAGCAGACCATCGCGGCACTCGAATCTCGCATCGCAGCGCTCGACGGTGAGCAGAACCGGCTGCACGCCGCGCTGCACGCATCGGAAGTCACCGTCGCCTATCGGCAAAGTGCCCGCTGGTGGGTCAAGCTTCCGTGGTTCCGGGTGAAGCTCTGGCTAGCTCGCGCTCGCTGATGGCGCACCCACCCAGCCCCGCAATCGACATCATCGTCCCGGTCTACAATGCCGTCGACGATTTGAAGCGCTGCGTCGACAGCATTCTTCTGTGCACAAACGGCGATTACCGCCTGCTGCTCATCGACGACGCATCGCCCGACCCGGCGATCGGCGCCTACTTTGAAGAAATACGATCGCGCGGGTTGCCGCAGGTCGATTGTGTCTCGAATGAGAACAATATCGGCTTCACACTGACCGCCAATCGCGGCATGAGCTCGGCGCGCGCAGGCGCCGACGTGGTTCTGCTCAACTCCGATACGATCGTCACCCGCGGCTGGCTCGACAAGCTCGTGCGCTGCGCGCAATCGGACCCTTGCATCGGCACCATTACGCCGTTTTCCAACAACGCCGAAATCTGCTCGCTGCCGCGCTTTTGCGAGAACAATCCGTGGCCGCCGGAGCGCGACGCCGAGCCGATGGTCCGCGCGCTCGAGCTGGCTGCAGTGCCGTCCTATCCGGAACTGCCGACCGGTGTCGGATTCTGTCTCTATATCAGACGGACACTCATCGACTCGATCGGATCCTTCGATCCGGTCTTCGGTCTCGGCTACGGTGAGGAAAACGACTTTTGCATGCGCGCCGCTGGCGCCGGATTTCGCAACGTTCTCTGCGACGATGCGTTCGTTGTCCATCTGGGCGGCAGCTCGTTCGGCGCCAAGCGTAGTGATCTCGCGCGGCGCAACATGGCCATACTTCTCGAACACCATCCGGATTATCTTGACCTCGTCGGCGCCTACATCGCCGCCGACCCGCTCCGTCCGCTGCGCGAGCTCGCGCTGACGCACTATCGGAGACTGACCAATCCTCTGCCCGGATTGCTGCATGTGATCCACGGCCACGGGGGCGGTACGGAATACCATGTGCGGGCGCTGATTGCATCGTCGTCCTCGGCATTTCACCACTACCTGCTGATCGCGATCGGCGATGAATGGCAGCTCGAGGAGCACGCTGAGGGAGAAATTCGAAGCTACGATTTTCAGCGACTCATCCATGAGCGATGGGGCGAATTTCTGTCGGGGCTGTGCGCCAGGTTTGGAATCGAGTTGATCCACCTGCACAACATTTCGGGCTGCCGCGACGGTCTGATCAGCGCGCTCGCCGAAACCGAATTGCCTTACGGCTACACCGTGCATGATCTGAATTTCGCGTGTCCCACGATCACTTTTCTGAACGCGGAACAGAACTACTGCGGCGCCGTCACCGACGCCACCGTGTGCGCT
>VBDA01000332.1 GCA_005883655.1 Betaproteobacteria bacterium
AATGCTTTCCTGTCCGGCGCGACATCGCCACAGCTGCCGAAAAATGTTCGTCGTCCCCGCGAAAGCGGGGACCCAGTGACTTTCGTCCAAAGACACTGGATTCCCGCTTTCGCGGGAATGACGAATGAGGATGCGGTCGGGTGTATCTTTGTAACGTCAGTATTTCCATTCCTCGATGCTTTTCCTGACCCACCCGCATGAGCAAAAAAACGTCGAAATCCAAGCACGTTCTTCGTTCAACCAAGTGGTTCGGCCGTCACGATCGCGACGGCCTGGTGCACCGCTCGTGGATGAAGAATCAGGGAATCCCGCACGACCAATTCGACGGCCGGCCGGTGATCGGCATCTGCAACACCTGGTCGCAGGCCACACCCTGCAACGCGCACTTTCGCGAGCTGGCCGAGCACGTTCGCTCCGGCGTGCTCGATGCCGGTGGCTTCCCGCTCGAGTTTCCGGTGATGAGCCTGGGCGAAACCTTGATGCGGCCAACTACCATGTTGTTCCGCAATCAGGTCGCGATGGACGTCGAGGAATCGATACGCGCCAATCCGTTCGACGGCGTGGTGCTGATGATGGGGTGCGACAAGACCACGCCTGCGCTGTTGATGGGCGCGGCATCGTGCGACCTGCCGACCATCGGCATCTCGGGCGGCCCGATGCTCAACGGCAAGTTCCGCGGCGAGGACATCGGCTCCGGGACTCACGTGTGGAAATTCACCGAGATGCTCAAGACCGGCCAGATGAACGAGAGCGACATGATCGACGCCGAATCGTGCATGTCGCGCTCGGCCGGCCATTGCATGACCATGGGCACCGCGTCGACGATGGCGTCGATGGTCGAAGCGCTGGGAATGGGGTTGCCGACCAACGCCGCCATTCCCGCGGTCGATTCGCGGCGCAAGGTGCTCGCGCGCATGGCCGGCCGGCGCATCGTGGAGATGGTGCACGAGGATCTGAAGATGTCGAAGATCCTGACCCGTGATGCGTTCGAAAACGCCATCATGGTCAACGGCGCCATTGGCGGCTCGACCAACGCGGTCGTGCACCTGCTCGCGATCGCGGGTCGCATGGGCGTCAAGCTGTCCCTCGACGACTGGGATCGTCTCGGCCGCGACATGCCATGCCTGGTCAACCTGATGCCCTCCGGCAAATACCTGATGGAAGATTTCTATTACGCCGGCGGGCTGCCGGTCGTGATCCGCGAAATCGGAAAATTTCTGCACAAGAAGGCGCTGACGGTTAACGGCAGCACGATCTGGGAGAATTCCAAGGACGCGGTCAATTACAACCAGGCGGTGATCACGCCAGTCGGCAAGCCGTTCAAGCCCCACGGCGGCATCGCGGTGTTGCGCGGCAATCTGGCGCCGAGGGGGGCGGTGCTGAAACCGTCGGCGGCGACCCCGAAGCTCTTGAGGCACAAGGGCCGCGCGGTGGTGTTCGAGGACATCGACGATTTGAATCAACGCATCGACAGCCCCAAGCTCGACGTCGATCCGTCGTGCATCCTGGTGCTCAAGAACTGCGGCCCGAAGGGCTATCCCGGCTTCCCCGAGGTCGGCAATTTCGCGCTGCCGGCCAAGATCCTCAAGAAGGGCGTGACCGACATGATCCGCATCTCCGTCGCGCGGATGTCAGGCACCGCCTACGGAACGGTGGTGCTGCACACCGAGCCCGAAGCAGCCGACGGTGGACCGCTGGCGCTGGTCGAGAACGGCGACATGATCAAGCTCGACGTCGCGAGGCGGCGAATTCATCTGCACGTCTCCGATGCCGAGCTCGCACAGCGCAAAGCGAAATGGAAGCCACCCAAGCCGCACGCCGATCGCGGCTGGGTCAAGCTCTATTGCGAAACCGTAACCCAGGCGGATCAAGGCGTCGACCTCGATTTCCTGCTGGGCAAATCCGGCGCCAAGGTCGGCAGGGAAAGTCACTAGCGCGAGCGCCTCGACGAAGCCGCGCCGATTGCAGAACCGATCGCTCGCGCGGGTGTCCAGCGAGGATGCGACCCGGCGTCATCTGGACCATTGGCCATTCGACCCGCTCGCTCGAGGAGTTCATCGGTCTGCTGCGTGGTGAGCGCATCGAGCTCCTGGCCGACGTGCGGCGATACCCCGCATCGAGGATGCATCCGCACTTCAACGCCGAGGCTTTGGGCCGGTCATTGATCTCGGCCGACTTGCGCTACGAAGGCTATCCCGAGCTTGGCGGCCGGCGAACCCCGCGAGCCGGCTCCGCCAACACCCGATGGCGGAACGTCTCTTTCCGCGGCTACGCAGACTATATGGAAACCCCGGCATTCGACGCGGCGCTGGCGCGCCTGATGGCCGATGCCGCAGCCGCAAGAACGGCGATCATGTGCGCCGAGGCGCCGTGGTGGCGCTGCCACCGGGCGCTCATTGCCGATGTGCTCAAGGCGCGTGGTATCGAGGTTTTGCACATCATGGGCAAGGAAAGCTTGATCGTGCATCCATACACATCGGCGGCGAGCGTCATGGATGGGAAGCTCTACTACGGACCCTCGAGTGACTTGTTCGGTTAGTGCGCGCGACCCCAAGGCGCCAATCAGAGACCTTCGGGCGGCTCCGCGGGCACGCAATCGCTGGCGGTTAAACCGCAGTTGCCCCTACAATGGGGTCTCCAAACCAACCTTTCCGAAAACGGTGCCCCATTGGCAAAACCAAACTATCAGTACCAGAAGCGCCAGAAGGAACTGGAAAAGAAGAAAAAGCAGGAAGAAAAGCGCAAGCGCAAGTTGGACAGCAAAGCTGAAGCGGAGCCCGATGCTACCGCCGAGACCCCCGTCGCGGGCGACGAGACACCGCCCGCCTGAACCATTGTTACAGGCGTGACGGCAGCGGCTCTATCGCCGCCGACCGGAATAAATTTACCCGGCGGCAGCGCCGGCAATGAGCAGCAGTGCCAGCGCCAGCGCGGCGGATAACGCAGCGCGAATCGCACGGTGATTCGGTCGGCCGCGGTGATTCGCTCGGACACGGTAATTCGGACGGCTCATGGTGCGCCTCCTGCCGGAAAGAACCCATTATCGCGTTGTGCAGTGCAAAACCGCTCCGACGCGTGAATGACTCTCCTCAAGCATGGACACTCGCTGGCGACGATGGTTTCGTCGCTAGAAGGCGGCTGGTGAGCGATGCCAAAGTACGCCCGTTTAGAACTTGCCAAACGTGCGATAGGCCTCGACCGGGTCCATGCCGCCCAGCAATGCCCGGCGCATGTCGGTCTCGGTGGCAACGATTTTTTCGGTACGCGTGACGACTTCCTGCGCAATCGACTTCGGAATGACGACCACGCCGTCGCGATCGCCGAGGAGATAATCGCCGCTCGTAATGGTCACGGTGCCGATCGTGATCGGCTCTCCGAAGGAGTCGGGAACCCAGCGCTCGACAATGTCGGCGGGGGTCAGAAACGAGCAGAACACCGGGAAGCCTTGAGCGAGAACAAGATCGGTATCGCGCGAGCCGCCGTCGACGACGTAACCCAGCACGCCGCGCGCCTGAAGCGTCTGCGCGGAGAGCTCGCCCATGAGAGCGATCTCGTGATTGTGCGGCTGACACACGATCACATGACCGGCCGGCGCTTTGGACAGCATGGTGCACCAAGCGAGGAGCGTCTCATCGCGCGTGCGCTTGCGATCGATGTGGCCGGAGACCGTCCACGCCGGTCCGGCAAGACGCGTTCCCGGCGCGATAGCCTTGATTTCAGGCGGCAGCACGATGTTGTCCCGGTGTAGCACGCGGCAAGCCGCTCGCTTAGTTCGCGCAGCTCATCCATCCCGCTAATCCGCGTCCCGAAATCTAGAACAACGCGAGCTGGGCGCGCTGGGCCTCGGTGCGCGGCGGCCGGAAGCGCGAAATGTCCATGGGCGCGCGCTCGCGATTTAAGCCGAGCCTTTGGCATGCGATGTCGAAGCGGCGGGAGATGAGGTCCGCGAAGATGCCCTCACCGCTCATGCGCGAGCCGAATTGCGGATCGTTGTCGCGGCCGCCGCGCATTTGCTGAATCACGCTCATGACGTGCTCGGCGCGCAGCGGATAGTGCTGCGCCAGCCAGTCGCGGAAAAGATCCTTGACCTCGTGCGGAAGTCGCACCAGCGTCCACCCGGCATAACGCGCGCCGTTCGCGCTTGCAGCGTCGAGTATCGCTTCGAGATCCTTGTCGGTAAGCTGCGGGATAATCGGCGCGGTCATCACGCCGACGGGTATGCCCGCGTCGCTCAGGGCCTTGACCGCGGCCAGCCGGCGATGAGGCGCGGCGGCGCGCGGCTCGAGGGTCCGCGCCAGATCGCGATCGAGCGTGGTGATCGACACATAGACGCGCGCGAGATTTTTCGCCGCCATGGGCGCCAAAAGATCGATGTCCCGCTCGACCAGCGCCGACTTGGTGACGATCGATACCGGGTGCTCGCACGCCGACAGCACTTCGAGAATCTGCCGCGTGATCTTCCATTCGCGCTCGATCGGCTGATAAGGATCGGTGTTGGTGCCCATCGCGATCGAGTCGCAGACGTACCCTGGCTTGGCGAGCTCGGCGACGAGCAGGGCCGCGGCGTCGGGCTTGGCGAAAAGCTTGGTCTCGAAATCCAGTCCCGGCGACAGATCGAGATAAGCGTGAGTCGGCCGGGCGTAGCAGTACACGCAGCCGTGCTCGCAGCCTTGATACGGATTGATCGATTGCGTGAACGGGATGTCGGGCGATGCGTTTCTGGCAATGATAGTGCGCGACCGCTGCAGGGTGACCGTGGTCTTCAGCGGCGGCAGCTCCTGGTCGTCGACCTCGCCTTCGGAGCGCGCCGTCCAACCGTCGTCCACCGCTTCCCGCGTGTCGCGGCGGAAGCGGTTTCCCGGATTGAACGTTGCGCCGCGCCCCTTGAGCGGCGTGTTCGGCCCAGTGCCCATCCTTAACCGCCCAGCTTGGCGTCCATCGTAATGGTCGCGTTGAGCACGCGTGACACAGGGCAATTGGCTTTCGCGCCGCCCGCTATCTCGGCGAATTTCGCCGCGTCGATGGAGGGCACGCGCGCCCGTGTGGTGAGATGAATCGCCGTGATCGTCCACGCGTCGCTTACTTTTTCCAGCGTGACTGCCGCCTCGGTGTCTATCGCTTCGGCGGTGAATCCGGCGTTGTTCAACGCGAAAGACAGCGCCATCGTGAAGCAGCCGGCGTGCGCGGCGCCCAGGAGCTCCTCCGGATTCGTGCCCTTGCCGTCGCCAAAGCGGGCGTTGAACCCGTACGGCGCGTCGCTCAAGACACCCGACTGGGTCGAGATGCTGCCCTTGCCTTCCTTGACCGTGCCTTGCCAGCGTGCGGATGCCTTGCGCTGCATGTTTGCCTCCAGGAATTGCGATACGAGATCGCCGATACCTTCAGTGTAAGCCCTCGCCGGACTCGCGGCAAAGCAGGGTGCCCTGAGTGGTGAGATCAAGGGAGATCGTCGGGTTCGCGGCCGGCCGATGCGCTACCATAGGCGCGCATTTCCTAGCCGCGAGCCCTCGATGAGCAAGCCCAAATCCGCGCATTTCGATACCTTGACGCTGCATGCGGGCGCGGCGCCGGACCCGGCAACCGGCGCCCGCGCAACTCCCATCTACCAGACTGCGTCGTTCGTCTTCCCCGACAGCGATTATGCGGCCGCGCTGTTCAACATGGAGCGCGCCGGCCACGTCTATTCACGCATCTCCAATCCGACATGCGCGGTGCTGGAAGAGCGGATCAGCGCGCTGGAAGGTGGCGTCGGCGCGATCGCGGTGGCGAGTGGCCAGGCCGCCTTGCACCTGGCGATCGCAACGCTCCTGGGCGCGGGCTCTCACATCGTCGCCTCGCGCTCCCTCTATGGCGGATCGCACAACCTGCTCGACTTTACGCTGCCGCGCTTCGGCATCGAGACCAGCTTCGTCGATCCGCGCAATCTGGACCAATGGCGCGCGGCGATCCGGCCGGAAACGAGGCTCCTTTTCGGCGAGACGCTCGGCAATCCGGGTCTGGAGGTGCTCGACATCCCTCGCATCGCCGCGCTCGCGCACGAGCACCGGTTACCGCTGCTGGTCGATTCGACGTTTACGACACCGTATCTCATGCGGCCGTTCGACCACGGCGCCGATCTGGTCTATCACTCGGCGACGAAATTTCTTTCCGGGCACGGCGTGGTGATCGGCGGCCTGTTGATCGACGGTGGTCGCTTCGACTGGCAACGCTCCGCCAAGTTTCCGACCTTGAGCGAGCCCTACAGCGGCTTCCACGACATGATCTTTACCGACGAATCGACCACCGCGGCATTCCTGCTTCGTGCGCGGCGCGAAGGTATACGCGACTTCGGAGCCTGCATGGCGCCGATGACGGCCTTCCAGATTCTGCAGGGGATCGAGACACTGCCGCTGCGGATGCAACGCCACGTGGACAACACACGCAAGATTGTCGCCTTTCTCGACGCGCACGACTTTGTCGCATCGGTGGGTTATCCGGAGCTTCCCCGGCATCCCGACCATGAGCTCGCGCAGAAGCTGCTTCCGCGTGGCTGCGGCGCGGTGTTCAGCTTCGCCATCCGCGGCACACGCGATCAGGGACGAAAATTCATCGAGTCGCTGAGGATCTTTTCCCATCTGGCCAACGTCGGCGACGCCAAGTCGCTGGTGATTCATCCCGCGAGCACGACGCATTTCCGCGTCTCGGCGGCGAAGCTCGCGGCCGCCGGCATCACCGAAGGAACGATCCGGCTGTCGGTCGGCCTAGAAAATGCCGACGATTTGATCGAGGATCTGAGCCGCGCCTTGTACGCAGCGTCGAAGATTCGGTAGTGCGGGTCGACGTCAACGGATGCTCGGTTTACGCCTACACCGGTGGGCGTGACGTCGACCCGGCGCAGCCGAGCATCGTCTTCGTCCACGGCGCATGCAACGATCACAGCGTCTGGGCACTGCAGTCGCGATACTTCGCGCATCACGGCAGGAATGTGCTCGCGGTCGACACGCCGGGCCACGGCCGCAGCGCTGGCGATGCTCATTCGTCGGTGTCGGACATCGCCGACTGGCTGGCGGCGTTTCTCGACGCGCTGGCGATCGAGCGTGCCGCCTTCGTCGGCCATAGCCTGGGCGCTCTCTCGGTGCTCGACATGGCGGCACGCAACCCCGCTCGCGTGTCGCGAATCGCGCTGCTCGGCCCCTCGGCGCCGATGCCGGTGGCCGAAGTTCTGCTCGAAGCCGCGAAGGCGAACGATCACACCGCGTTCGAGCTCATTACGGGATGGACTTTTTCCGCCGGCCACCAGCTGGGCGGCAGCGAGCAACCCGGCATTTGGATGAGCGGTAATGCGCAGCGCCTGATGGAGCGCTCGCGGCCCGGCGCGCTCTACAACGATCTTCTCGCCTGCCGCGATTACAACGACGGAGTCAATGCGGCCGGCGGCGTTCGCTGCCCCTCACTAGTGATGCTGGGCCAGCGTGACCTGATGGCGCCGCCGGCGAACGCGACGCTGCTCATCCAAGCGCTGGCCGACAAGCGCGTCGTCACCTTATCCGGTTGTGGCCACAGCCTGATGGCCGAAGCGCCGCGCGCCGTACTCGACGCGCTGCGCGAGTTTCTTCTATAACCGAAATACCTGGCCGCTGGGCCCGCGCCGCATCGCTCAGGCGGCGTCGCGCCATTTGATCGAGCAACCGACGCTCGCCACCTGCCTGACCGGCCCTTTGCCGGTGCGCGCAACGTCGACCATCGCCTGATACAGCTCGCGCGGCGCGTCGGGCTTGGGTGACCGCCCCGCATCGTCGAGCCGCCCTCGATATTGCAGCTCGAGCCTGGCGTTGAAGCCGAAGAAATCGGGCGTGCATACCGCTCCGTATGCTTTGGCGACCGATTGCGTCTCGTCCCAGAGATACGGAAAGGGAAACCGCATGCGACCGGAGAGAGCCGCCATGTTGTCGAATGAATCTTCGGGATAATCCGCAGCGTCGTTGCTGCATATCGCCACCGAGCCGACGCCATGAGCCGCGAGATCGCGCGCGTCGCGCACCAGCTTGTCCAGCACCGCTTTGACATACGGACAGTGATTGCAGATGAACATCACCAGCAGGCCGTTTTTACCGCGCATCGTGTCGAGCGTATAGCGCTGGTTGTCGGTGCCGACCAGATCGAAAGCAGGCGCAGGTCGTCCGAAGTCGCAGAGAGGTGTAGCTGCCGCCATGAGCCGTTTCTCCAAAGAAGCATGTGGCAAAATGCAAGTGTACTACCAGCACCTAAGCCGACTCGCATGACAGCAATCCATCTCACGGTACACGAAAGCGCGGCCGACTTTCTCGCTGCCGCCGGCGCATTTCTGAACCTCTCGGAAGCGGAGAACAGCATCGTGTCGATCTCCGCCGCGCGCATGGTTTCTGGCCCGACCGGTGATGATGCCGACGCCTATCTCGCGACCGTCGAGCACGAGGGCGCCGTCGTCGCGGCAGCGCTGCACGGCAGCTCCGGCAGCGTCATGTTGACTGGAGGGTCAGCGCCGGATGGCGTCGTCTCACTGGCCGGATACGGCGACGGCGGCACCGACGTTGCACGCATCGCACCTGTCTTTACTCCACCCGGGTATCGAAGGCGGAACTATGCTTCGGCATTGGTAGGCGAGCTGTCGCGCGAGCTGTTCGAGCAGGGAAAGCGAGCGATGTTTTTGACCACCGACGTTGCCAATCCGACCAGCAACAGCATCTATCGCAAGATCGGCTACCTGCCTGCCGCGGACCATTATCATTTCGATTTCCTGCCGCCACCGGCATGAAAGCTCGCTTGTTCTGCCCGACGTCGCTGCGCAGCGGTGAAGTCATCGACTTGCCATCCGCGGTCGCGCATCACGTGTC
>VBDA01000333.1:0-1940 GCA_005883655.1 Betaproteobacteria bacterium
AACCGGCGCGGACGCTTTGGGTGAGCTCGTCAGCGAACTGCCGGTTGACCGCGAAGCTTATGTGACGATCCTCCAAGGAAAAGCTAATGCTCTTGGGCGTTCTTGACTCGCTGTAATCGATTCGATTGAACACGGTGATGTCGGTCGGTGAGTGCACCAAAACCACATGGCAGGTGAATGTTGCTTCCATTCCAGGCCATGAAATGCTGTTCGCACGCTCCGCGTCGACGGTGCTGCCGAATGGTGCAACCACATGCCTGTCCTCGTCGATCAGCGGCAGGTCTGTACTGACATTGCCGGGGCGCATTCGCAACACGCGCAGGAGCAGGAAGTCATCGGCGTAATCCTGCTTGAGGACGAGCCAGGGGCCGCTTAGCACCACCTCTCCATCAGTCCCGTGGGCCATCCAAAAAACGAACGCAATACCGCCGACCTTTGCAAACTTGTCGCCAATAATTGTCGCGATTTCGTACCCGCCGCCGAAATATTGCAGCAGATTGTTTTGGCTCGAGAGCTCGGCTCGAAGCAAAAGTGAAGTGGCCGATAGCATCGAAGATATCGCTAGCTCGAGACCGGCGAGCGCTTGACCCGGGGCGTTCCACGAACCTCCGGAAATCTGTGAAGCGAGCATGACGAAATCGGTTGCGGCGCTGCCGCCAGCGCTTACCCTCCCGAACAGCGCACCTTCGGCAATGTCGGCCCGGTACCAGAATTGGTGGAAAAGTTCGCCATCTCTCACCCATCCCACGAAACTGTCCTGGTCCTTCATTGCCGGATCAAGGTCTGCCAGATACTTCTCGACGATAGGCAGCGATAGCGGCGCCTGCGAAGCAAGCGCCCGCAACCCTGCGATCACCCTGCGCGCGAACACAACGTTACCGGCCCATGCGATAACGCAATTGTCGCCAAGCAGAACGACTTTTTGGTTCAACCCGAGAATGGACCAATCCGATCCGGGAGGGAAAACGCTCGTAACCGCACCCGCCAAGGAAATATCGGCCGCCGAACCAGGTCGCTCAGGACCTGAGATAAGCAGGTCGCCAAAAACGACGGGATAAGTGTCAATCCCGGCCGCGGCGATGAGCGTCATGCGTATTCCCAGGTCAAGCACATGGGTTCTTCAGTTTGCCAACGTTGTTTCGAAGCCGGCGTCCACGCGGCTTTTAGCCGGTCGTTGCGTTGACTGGATTGGGCCATGTGCTGAGCCTGCGACACCACTGAAGGAGAAAGCCTGCTTGAATAGCAGGTTGGAGAGGTCCTGGTGGAGACGAAGGGGATCGAACCCTCGACCTCCGCATTGCGAACGCGGCGCTCTCCCAGCTGAGCTACGTCCCCACAGGCTTAAAATTATAGCCAGACGGCGCTTGCACGTAAACTGAATCGCTCAAATATATGAGCGCGCCAAGTCCAGGCGATCCGGATTTCACTCCTTTGTAAGGTTGGCGATCCCGCCGCGACCAGTATCTGAGGGACACAAAAATGAACAATCTGATCATGATGATTCAGCAATACGGGGCGGGGTTCGTATTCCTGAACGTGCTCGCGCTTCAGGCAGGCGTGCCTGTGCCGGCCTATCCGACATTGATCGTCGCGGGCGCCTATGCGGCCATGGGTGGCAGGCCGCTGTGGCAGCTGGTGGCAGTCGGCATCGCCGCGTCGCTGGTCGCGGACACGGGATGGTACCTGGCAGGCAGGAAGTTCGGCGTTCGCATCCTGGGAACCTTATGCAGAGTCTCGCTTTCGCCCGATTCATGCGTTAGCCAGACGGAGTCCATCTTCCAGCGCTTCGGCGCGACGTCGATGCTCTTCGCCAAATTCGTGCCTGGATTCGCATCGGTGGCGACCGCGATGGCCGGTGCGATGCGTCTTCGCTATGTGGTTTTCGTCCTCTTCGATGCCGCCGGCGCCGGACTTTGGGTGAGCGTGGGCGTCAGCCTCGG
>VBDA01000333.1:1993-6794 GCA_005883655.1 Betaproteobacteria bacterium
GATCATGGCCGCCTTTGCGGCCTGGATCGCGGTCAAATGGTGGCGACGGCGCATGTTCGTCAAGCAGCTTCGTATGGACCGCGTGTCGGTCGACGAGTTGCGCACGCTCATGGATGAAAGCAAAGTGAACGCGATCGTCGATGTGCGTTCGCCGCTGATGCAGGCGTCCACCGGACGCATCCCCGGCGCGCGGACGATCGACATGCAGAAGATCGCCGAAAGCTTCAAGGGCGTTCCCGTCGATGGCGAGGTCATTGTCTATTGCGCGTGTCCCAACGAGGCCACGGCGGTCAAGGTTGCGCAGATGTTGAGGAAGGTCGGATACAAGCGCATCCGCCCCCTGTATGGCGGGATCGACGCGTGGATCGAGGCCGGGAACGCGGTCGAGCATTAGTACGCTCGGTCTGAGTTCCGCTCCCGCCGCTTCGGCCACTCGCGTGGCGGGCGACACTGCTTCATTTTGAACCGCCGTTAGTATTTTCATCGAGGGTTCTATTATATTAGAAATATGGAAACGAAAGCCCTTATCGGAGCGCTATCCGCTCTGGCTCACGAAAGCAGATTGGGCATCTTCCGCCTCCTCGTCGAGCAAGGCCCGGAAGGTTTGCCCGCCGGCGAGATTGCCGCTCGGCGGCGACTCGCGAACGCTAACGCATCATTCCATTTAAAGGAACTGGCGCAGGCTGGGCTCGTCAAGCCGATTCCGGCCGGACGGTTCATCTACTACGCCGCGAATTACAAGACCATGAATGACCTCGTCGACTACCTGACCAAGAACTGCTGCCAAGGCGGCGTGTGCGATATAGCGTGCGCGCCGGTGATCAAACGCAAGAGGAAATGATCAACTGTATCGGAGTCCCAATGAAGCGCTTTCACGTACATGTCGCTGTGAACGATCTGAGCAAGAGCATTGCATTCTATTCGGCGATGTTTGGCGAACAACCCAGCGTCGTGAAGCAGGATTACGCCAAGTGGATGCTGGAGGATCCCCGCATCAACTTCGCGATTTCCAATCGAGGGCAGGCTGCCGGTGTCAATCATCTGGGCATGCAAGCCGAGGACGATGCTGAGCTGGAAGCCATTCACGCGAATCTTCAAAAGGCCGACACGATCGTGCTCGCTGAAAAGGACGCGCATTGCTGTTACGCGAGGTCTGACAAATACTGGGTGACGGATCCGCAGGGCATCGCCTGGGAAAGCTTTCGCTCGCTGAGCTCCATTCCTTTGTTCGGCGATGGCCAGGCGGATTCCGCCCGGGCAGAGAAGCGCGCAAGCTGCGGCAGCGGTGAAGCGGCGACTGCGTCGTGCTGTGCGCCCGCTGAGTCCAGGGCAGCGCCGGCAGCAATAGGTTCAAGCGGGTGCTGCACGCAGCCTTAGCCATGACAGGGCGCGTCTACAACGTCCTGTTCCTGTGTACCCACAACTCGGCCCGCAGCATCATGGCGGAAGTGATCATGAATGATCTGGGCCGCGGCAAGTTCAAGGGATATTCGGCCGGCAGCCACCCTGCGTCGGCGCCGAACCCTTTCGCGCTGGAGGCACTTCGACGATTGAAATTCCCCACGGAGGGGCTCTGCAGCAAGAACTGGGAAGAATTCGCGAAAGCGGATGCGCCGGTCATGGATTTTGTCGTCACCGTTTGCGATAACGCGGCTGGTGAAGTCTGCCCCATATGGCCGGGGCGGCCGATCAGTGCTCATTGGGGAGTCGAAGACCCTTCCTTGTATCATGGGACCGACGAAGCAAAGGGTCGAGAATTTGCACGGGTTGCCAGCATACTCAGGCACCGCATCGAGCTCTTCGTGAGCCTGCCACTCGAAAGGCTCGATCGCCTGAAGCTCGAAAAGACCGTCAAAAACATCGGCAAGCAATGACACTTGCACGCCGGCTCGCCGCCGAAGCGCTGGGCACCGCTTTCCTGCTCGCCGTCGTGGTCGGCTCCGGCATCATGGGCGAGCGACTCGCTGCGGGCAATGCGGCGATTGCACTGCTCGCCAATAGCATCGCAACGGGCTGCGGCCTGTGGGTACTGATCACCATTTTTGGTCCCATCTCGGGCGCTCACTTCAATCCGGCGGTTACTCTGGCGTTTGCGACCGCCGGAGAGTTCGGCTGGCGTGACGTGGTGCCTTATATATTGATCCAAATCGTCGCGGCCTTCGCCGGCGTAGCGGCGGCGCACGTGATGTTCGAGCTACCGCTATTTACCGCATCGGAACACGCGCGCGCTGGGCCGAGTCAATGGCTCAGTGAAGGCGTTGCGACGACAGGACTATTGCTGACGATATTGCTGGGCGCGCGCGTGCAGCCGAAGTGGGTGGGTGCCCTGGTCGCGGTCTACATTACCGGTGCCTACTGGTTCACGGCGTCGACGTCGCTTGCCAATCCCGCGGTCACATTGGCGCGCGCGGCAACCAACACCTTCGCCGGCATACGCCCGGTCGACACGCCTGCTTTTATTGTGGCGCAACTCATTGCAGCGCTGCTGGCTATGCTCGTTGCACGCTGGTTCTATCGGACTCCAAGCCGCTCCGATTCCAACCAGACTTAGGGTGGGAATCTTCCCGACGTAAGTCGCTCAGGGCTGCTATATTTGCCGCGCAAACACCTCGCGACCGATCAAGGAACTCGCGCATGAACAAGGAAGTCATCGACACCCGCAATGCCCCGGCGGCGATCGGCCCGTATTCGCAGGCGATTCGCGCCGGAAACACGGTTTATCTCTCGGGCCAGCTCGGCCTCGATCCCGCAACCGGGAACCTGCGCGAAGGGATCGAGGCGCAGACCCGGCAGGTGCTCGACAATCTGCACGCCGTGGCCGTCGCAGCGGGCGGATCGCTCGACGATATCGTCAAGCTGACGCTGCTGCTGGTCGACCTCGGCGACTTCGCCAAGGTCAACGAGATCATGGCCTCTCGCTTCAGCCAGCCGTATCCCGCACGTGCGACGTATCAGGTGGCGGCATTGCCGAAGGCCGGACGGATCGAGGTCGAGGGCGTGCTCGTGCTCCAGTCGAAGTAGCGCTCACCAGCGTGGCGAGAAAAAAATCGGCGGCCAGCAAGGAGCGCAATTCGGGCAGCGATGAGCCCAAGTCGGGCAGCAAAAAGCCCAAATCGGCGGAGCCTAAGCCCGGCAACACGCTTGCCGACAAGCTGCAGCGTATCGGCGTCAGGCGAGAGCAGGATCTGGTGCTGCATTTGCCATTGCGTTACGAAGATCGCACCCATCTTTGCCCCCTGAGCGCGGTGAAAGCGGGTCAGACATGGCAAGTCGAGGGCACCGTCGTTCATTGCGAGATCCAATATCGGGGCCGACGGCAGCTCGTGTGCCTGATCGAGGAAGGTGATGCGCAACTGGTGCTGCGTTTTTTTCACTTTTATCCGAGCCAGCACAAAGCGCTCGCTCCGGGAAGGCGGGTGCGCGCCTTCGGTGACGTGCGCGAAAGTAACTTCGGCCTGGAAATGATTCACCCGGGATTCCAGATCATCGATGTCGGAACGCCGCTGCCGGATCGCCTGACGCCGGTATATCCGACCACCGCGGGTCTGGCCCAGGACGCATTGCGCAAGCTCGTGCGCCACGCGCTTGGACGCAATCCGGCGTATCTCGGCGAAACGCTTCCGCCGTGGACGCGCGAGCCCCGGCGGCTGTGGGGATTCGCACAAGCCATCGCATACCTGCACGATCCGCCGACCGACGCGTCGCAGCAGGCACTCGACGAGCGCATGCATCCGGCGTGGACGCGGCTCAAGTTCGATGAGCTCCTTGCCCAGCAACTATCGCTCAAAGTACATCGTCGCGCGCGTTCCAGGCGCAAGGCGCCGCGGATGCCCGGTAACGCTACGCTGACCAATGCTCTGCGCAAGCGCTTGTCTTTCACATTGACGCGCGCGCAGCAGCGCGTCATCGCGGAAATTCGCCGCGACCTGGCCCGCAGCGAGCCCATGCAGCGCCTGTTGCAAGGCGATGTCGGGAGCGGCAAGACCGTCGTCGCCGCACTGGCGGCGCTGCAGACCATCGAGTCGGGTTTCCAGGTCGCCTTCATGGCGCCCACCGAAATCCTCGCCGAGCAGCATTACCGCAAGCTTGCGGCGTGGCTCGACGGTTTGCCGGTGAACATTGCCTGGCTGTCGGGTGGGCTGCCGGCCAAGGAGCGTAAGAAGGCGTTGGCCGCGATTACCGGCGGAGAAGCGCACCTCGCCATCGGCACTCACGCGCTTTTCCAGGACGTGGTGACGCTGCCGCGCCTGGGTCTTGCCATCGTCGACGAACAGCATCGCTTCGGTGTCGTGCAGCGTCTTGCGCTGCGCCAGAAAGGCATCGGCGACGCGCATCAGCTGATGATGAGCGCGACACCGATTCCGCGCACGCTCGCGATGAGCTTTTACGCCGACCTCGATGTTTCGGTGATCGACGAAATGCCGCCGGGGCGCACGCCGGTCGCGACCAAGCTGGTGAGCCAGCGTCGGCGCGGCGAAATCGTCGAGCGCGTGCGCAAGGTTTGCGCCGAGGGCCGGCAGGTGTACTGGGTGTGTCCCCTGATCGAGGAATCGGAGAAGCTGGAGCTGCAGACCGCGGTGGCGCTGCACGCCGAGCTGACCACCACTCTCACCGAACTGACGGTGGGGCTGCTGCACGGGCGCATGAAGCCGGACCAAAAGGCGGCAGCCATGGCGGCCTTTGTGCGCGGAGAGCTGAATGTGCTGGTCGCGACGACGGTTATCGAAGTTGGCGTCGACGTCCCCAACGCGTCCATGATGGTGATCGAGCATGCGGAGCGTTTCGGCCTGGCGCAGCTGCA
>VBDA01000639.1 GCA_005883655.1 Betaproteobacteria bacterium
GTGAACGGGCGACCGCTGGCGTTCGCCCCGTGCATGCCGGGTGCGAGGCCGACGATGACCAGGCGCGCGGCGCCGTCGCCAAACGGCGGCACCGGCCGGCAAAAATAGCCTGGGTTCGCTTCGCGCACCTGGTCGACAAATGCCGCCAGTCGCACACAGCGGCGGCAGTCGATGTCATATTGGGATGCGGCCGCCGTTGCGGCGGCAGAATCGCGTCGAGGCGGTGGACTCATGTAGAATTGCGCGCTGTTTTGTCGCGCGCCGCTGCAGCAAGACTTCAATGGCAGTCATCGGCCCTGGCCTGACCACAGCCAATTTTATCACGTCGTCGCTGCGATCTTCCCTGTCAGAGATGCTTCCCCCCGAAACCCAACTCGAAGTTCGATCACACTTGCCTCGGGCGCGCACTGACAAGCCGCCGCTGCTTTTCGTGCACGGCGGATATTGCGACGCGTGGTGCTGGGAGCCGTTTTTCCTGCCATGGTTCGCGGCGCAAGGTTTTCCCTCGCACGCGCTCAGCCTCCGCGGTCACGGCGCGAGCGGCGGTCAGGAGTCGCTGTTCGTCGCCGGGCTCGACGACTATGTCGCCGACGTCGAGCACGTCGCGGCAGCGCTGCCGTCGCCGCCGGTATTGATCGGCCACTCGTTGGGCGCTGCCGTCGTCGAACGGATCCTCACCACGCGCCCCGTTCGCGCCGCGGCGCTTCTCGCACCGGTACCTCCCGGCGGACTGGGTCCGGTCGCAAGCCGCCTTATGGCGTGGCAGCCCGAGTATCTGGTCAACATGCACCGGCTCGACGCTCCGCATCTCTCCGGCGATGTTCTGGCGGCATTGCGTCCTATGTATTTCAGCGAGACGATCGATCCGAAGATCCTGGCCGAGGCGTTTACGCATCTCTCCGTCGAATCGCCGCGTGCGCTGCTCGATCTCATGCTGCGGCTGCACGGGGGCAAGCCTGTTGCGGCGGCGCGCCTGTTCGTGCTCGGCTCGCACGACGACCGAATATCGGCGCCGGCGGACGTCAACGCGACCGCGTCGCTATATGGAATCGCGCCCATCATCGTCCGGGGCCTCGCGCATATGATGATGCTGGAGCGCGAGTGGGAAACCGCGGCTAGGCCGCTTCTCGACTGGCTCGAACGCGAGGTTGTATCTCCCGCGGCGACGGCGAGCGCGAGGCGCGCATCCCGATCTTAGGCCCCTACGCTTGCGCAGCGACGAGCATCTCGCGCACGTATGCGTGAGCGACGCATGTTCACCGGCAAAATAGATGCGACCGGCCGGAGCAATGATGTGACGATGCAGCGACGAATGCTGGCCGGGCATGAACCAAGCAAACGCGCCGCCGCTGTAGGGATGGTTGTCCCAGCTCCAGCTTGCGCTCTCCCGCACGATGTCCGGCTCGCGCAACTGTGGATGCACACGCGACAAGTGCAGCAGCACCGACGCCACGCGCTCCTGGTGCGGAAGGCTCGCGAGGCGGCGCGCGGCCTGTCCCCACGAATAGGATGCGAGCAACACGCCAGGGCCGCGCGACACCCGCGGATCCCTGGCTTCGACATTGTCGGACGGGTAATAGGTGGTGCCGGTCGGCAGGTCGGTAAACGTTCCGCCGCCGAAAATGCCGTCGTCGGTCTCCCAGAAACGGCGCTTGGTCACCACAAGCACCTTGGTCGACGAGTCGTAATTGAGCTGCCGGATGGCCCGTTGCTTGGGTCCCGGAAGCTCGGGCTCGACAACGATGCGCGTGAGCACCGGGCATGGCACGGTACAGAGAAGAAAATCGCCTTCGACCCGCTGCTCGGTGCCCCGCTGCCGATACACCGCCGCCGTGCGCCGGATATCGCTGCGCTGGGACATGCGGACGACCTCGCATCCCAGCCGCGGCTTGGAGCGCAGGCGCGCCGCGAACGCCGACGCGAGCCGGTCGGTGCCGCCGACGATCTCATCGAAGCCCTGCGTCCACACTTCCAGCAGCTCCTCGCGCAGATGCTCGGTGGCCGCGGAAGAAAGCAGCGTTTCCGCGCCCTGCGTCACGGCAAGAAGCTCGATCGCCTCGTCCGATAGACCCGCCGCCTCGCAGAGCTGCTGCAGCGATTGCTGGTCGTATGCTGCGAGCGTATCGGCAGTCAGATCCTTCTTTTCCGATTCGCTGAGCGACTTGAGCGCCTTGACCACTGAATCCGACCACAGATCGTCGGGACTCTTGCCGCGCTCGTCATCACGCAAGGCGTAAAGCCGGTTGAGCCTGGCGGCATCGGCAATACGCTGCCGTTCGCCGCGCAGAAAATAGTAGGCCTGCGGATTGGAGAGCACGAATTTGCGCAGGGGCAACCCGAATTCACGAATGTAGCGGCGCGTGATGTCGTGCCGGGTTGGAATGCGCATGGCGCCGGCTTCGCCGTAGAGACCATCGGAAAATCGAAAGGTGCGCGTACGCCCGCCGACGTGCTTCGCATCCGCCTCGAGTATCGTCACCCGATGTCCCGAGCGCTCCAGCTCGTAAGCCGCGCAGAGACCGGCGAGGCCGGCGCCGACGATCACCACGTGCAGCTGGGGCACGTTGTTGGCCACTGCGGCGAGCGCGGGCAACGCCGACGAGGCGGCCGTGCCACCAGCAAGAATCGTAACCCTGCGCAG
>VBDA01000334.1 GCA_005883655.1 Betaproteobacteria bacterium
ATCAACGATACGCTGGGTCACGCGGTTGGAGACGACTTGTTGCGTGTCGTCGCCCAGCGGCTCACGCGCGGCCTGCGTCCGGACGACATCGCCGGGCTGACGCATGCGAAGGCCATGGAACCACACGTGTGCCGTCATGGCGGCGATGAATTCATTGTGCTCCTCAACGGCGTGACAACCGAAGAGGATGCGGCGCGGGCGGCGACTCGCTTGCTGGCGATACTTGCGCAGCCGATGATCCTGGGCACGCACGAGGTTTTCATTTCGGCTTCCATCGGCATCGTGCTCTATCCACGCGACGGCGAGGATCTCGACACACTGCTCAAGAATGCGGACGTGGCGATGTACCATGCGAAGGCTCAAGGTCGCAGCCGCTTCTTCTTCTATAAAGAGTCCATGCGCGCGGCCTCGGCGCAGCAGCTTTCGATCGAGCATGATTTGCGCAAGGCGCTCGAAGGCGAGCAGTTCGAACTGTACTATCAGCCACAGATAGAGATACTCACAGGCAAAATCGTCGGCGTCGAGGCGCTGATACGCTGGAACCATCCGACGCTCGGAATGCTCGGGCCGGCCCACTTCATCGGCATCGCGGAAGAAGCCGGGCTGATCATGGGGATCTGGGAATGGGTCCTTGTCGCGGCGCTGATCCAGCACAACGCCTGGCTGGCGCAGGGTCTTCCCAAGATCACCATCGCCGTCAACCTTTCGAGCGTGCAGTTCAGCGATCCTGCGCTTGCCGCGCGCATCGAGGAAATCGCGCAAGTGGTTGGCGTACCGCTCGACTATCTGGAGTTCGAGGTCACCGAATCCATGCTGCTGGTCGATTCCGACGCGGCTCTAAAGACGCTGATGGCGCTGCGCGCGATGGGCGTCAAGATCGCCATCGACGATTTCGGCACCGGCTATTCATCGCTGTCGTACTTAAGACGCCTGCCGCTGGACAAGCTCAAACTTGACCAATCGTTTATCCGCGATGCCGGTAACGAGGGAGACGTTGCGATCACTCGCGCGATCATTGCGATGGCGCACAGCCTGAAGCTCGCGGTGGTGGCCGAAGGCGTGGAAACGCAGGCGCAGGTCGACCTCCTCCTGAGCCTGGGCTGCACGACGGTCCAGGGCTTCCTTCTCGGCCGTCCCTTGCCCGCTGCGGCGACCGCGAACTTGCTGCGCGATAGCGCGACGAATGCCGAGTCGCCGGTCGCGCACCGCAGCGATACGAGCTGGACCAACATCATGCAGGCAAAGCCTGCGGCTGTGGTCGAGGCCAAGAGAAACGACGACACCTCTATCGTTGCATCACCACGGTGACGCATGGCAGATGGCGCTACGCGTGCGCGTATGCCCACCACAAAAAGCCACCAAGCGCCGCATAGAGAAGAAGCGATCGGCCGCCGAGCTTTATGTCCTGGAAAGACGGCAGCGCAGCGAAGAGCGCCGTGGCGGTGAGATAGCCGGCAAGGAGCCACCATCCCCACTGGCTGTCGTTCCACAGTGGCAGCAACCCGTGGACGATGCACAGCCAGGCGATCGGCAGAAGGAGCAACGGAGCGAGAGCGACAAACGCGCCGTTCAGAAGCCCGACATTGCCAAAGGAGACCGATCCCAGCCGCCAGGTATCGCCCTGCGCTCTCGGCCAGATCGAAAACCCCCGCGGCTTCGCCAGCAAGAGCAACCCGACGACAAAGTGCGCCAGCTCGTGGGCGATGGTGCCGGGTAGCGACAGCAAAGCGATGCGCCACATGGAATTGCGCACGGCCCGCAGCAGCGCAACGAAAATCAGCACCAACGCCACGCTCGGCACGAAGCCTGCGTGGGAGAGGTATGAGCGCAGGTATTCCATGCGCTTATTGTGCAATACACCAGGTCAAATCGCGATGAGCCGGGAACCGCTGCACGCTATCGTCGACGCGGGGAAGAACCGTCACCACGAGCATCCCCGTGCTGTTCCTGCGCGCTTCTCGGCGCGCAAGCCTGCGTTTCGCTTACGGTCTGGCGACCGTACGCCACTGTGACGATCTCCAACAGCGGATAATTGATTGCCGTGACGCGAGCACAACCATGATCTATATCTAGGCATTGAGCCGCGAGAGCGTGGATATTCGAAGTCCCCTCTGACGAGTGAGATGGCAACGACCGCTTCTGCCGGTCTGCGACCGTCGGGTTCGGCGGTCACGACCAGCCTGGCAGGACTACACCTCAGTTTGCTCGGCGATCTCTAGCGCCTCGTCAACCTCGATTCCGAGGTAATCTGACCGTGCTTTCGAGTTTGCTTTGACCGAGCAATAGTTGAACCGCCCGGAGATTTCTGGTCCGCATGAAGCTCCTTTCGCATCGCCGGCCACGTCCCCCCTCTGGTTGATATGATTTTATCGGAGTTCGATAAATAGATTGCCGAATATCAATAAATAGGATATTGTTTATCAATATGCCAGTCGTGGAGTGCCCAATCAATGCCCCGTCCTTCATCTGCCGCGCTGCCCGTCGCCCATGTCGGCCTGCGCATCCTCATCGTCTTGAACTGGATCTACGGCGCAATTGTCCTTGCGATCCTCGTGGGAATGTTTGCAGCCGAACAATGGACGATGACCGCTCTCGGCGTTCCACCCTCGGCGCAATCCGGTCCGCTGATCATAGGCATGCGCGCGATTGCAGCACTCGGACTTGTTGCCGTCCCGCTGAATCTCGCCGTGCTCAAGCGGCTGGTGGCGATGGTCCAAATGGTTCGCGCTGGCGATCCCTTCGTCGCCGCGAATGCACAACGCCTGCAGGCGATCGCCTGGTTTCTGCTCGGGCAGCAGATGCTCAGCCTCGTCATCGGGCTCATCGGCAAATCCGTTTCGACGCCCGGACATCCGCTTCATCTCAATGCCGGCTTTTCGCCCAGCGGCTGGCTGGCGGTGATCCTGACGTTCGTCCTCGCGCGCGTCTTCGCCGAAGGCACGCTGATGCGTGAAAACCTCGAAGGGACGGTGTGACATGGCCATCGCCGTCAAGCTCGACGAGCTGCTGCACGAGCGGCGAATGACCCTAACCGAGCTGGCCGAGCGCATCGACATCACACTTGCCAACCTCTCAATCCTCAAAACCGGCAAGGCCCGCGCCATCCGCTTCTCGACGCTTGAAGCGATCTGCGGCGCGCTCGGCTGCCAACCCGGTGACATTCTGGAATTCGTCCCGGAGTCCATCTCTGGCTCCGAACAACTTCGCAAAGCTGCCTAGCAAAGGAATTCACCATGAACGCGACTACTCACGACGCCGCTACGAACGAAACCAAGGAGGCGAACGTCGCCCAAGAGGTTTCGCTTGGCCGCATCTATGTTTTGCGCGCGGCCTATCTACTGCTCGTGATTGGGCTCGGCGGGATGATCGTGCCGGACGTGGTAAGCCATCCGGTCATCAGCCGAGGTGTCATCCCGAGCCTGCTCGGCGCCGTGTGGGTGCTGGCGTTCGTCGGCCTCAAATACCCCCTCGAGATGCTTCCGCTGCTAATGTTCGAGTTCGCATGGAAGTCCATCTGGGTGGTGGCTTACGGCTTGCCGCAATGGTCCGCCGGCCAATTGTCACCGACCTTCGCCGAGGATTCCTTCAACATCGGCCTTGGCGTCATCCTTATGCCGCTCGTGATCCCCTGGGGCTACGTTTACCGTCATTACGTAAAGCAGTCAGGCGCGCGCTGGCGCTGACTGAAGGCGTCGTCGCTTGAGGAGATCTGACATGACTTCTACCGCTGCTTCCGCGCCAACGGACATGAGCGAAAGGAGCGACAGGGAAATCCCGCGCTGGCGGCTGCACGTCCTGCGCGCAATCGCGCTCCTTTTTGTCGTCAGCGGTTTCTTCAGTTATCCGGAGGTGCTGATTTCATGCCAGCGCGACTGACCGCGGGATGATCAAGGCTTTCCTCACCGGCCTTTGGCTGATGTCATTCTTGGCGGTTCGCTTTCCACTGAAAATGCTTCCCATTTTCTTTTTCGAATTCCTGTGGAATGAAATGCGCATCGGGTTGCGCGCAAGGACCGGGAATTCCTGAGTATGGCATGCGGCCGTTCTAACGGTATTGGCTGCAAATTGGGAGCACTCGACGGATGGCCGGAGTTGGCCCGACTTCTGCCCGTGGCTTGCCGCTGGCGGGCTTCCTAACAGATTGGGTTTTGAGCCTCGCCCTTGAGGCGGCCGATCAGGCCGTGGATGTCGCCGAGCACGAACAAATCGCGCACTTTGGCGCCCTCGAAGGTGAAGATCGGCATGCCGGTCCACCAAACATGCCGACCACTTGGTGGCACGTCGAACAATTCCTTGCGATGGAAGCCGTGGAATCGCATCTTGCC
>VBDA01000335.1 GCA_005883655.1 Betaproteobacteria bacterium
ATGAAGCGACTTCGACGGTGAGCGACTTTGGTGTGTTTTGGGGCATCACATCGGATTCTTTGCAGAGAACCGACGGCGGAGCCAACTATTCGTTGTCAATCCCGGAGTCGCTACCCTTCAGCGTGCACGTTGACGCCAGGAGCCTCGGTGCCGATGGCACCAACTGTACGGGCAGCGAGGACAGGGACTACCTGATCCCTACAAACAGCTCGAAGTTGTCCGTGGATGGATTCGGTTACTTCTACGGCAACATCGACTTTGGCCCCGTCGTCTACGCTGTGACTTTAGAATGTACCCGCGTCGACGGCACGATGGAATCCATACCGCTCTTGGAGGTTATCCCCACCAAGCTTATGTTCAAGGGATCGATCGAAAACGACGTTGCCAAGGGCACCACTTCCTTCACGTCCCCTGAGGATCCGGGAGTCACCGGCACAATCGAATATTCGTTCAGGGCCTCGCGATAGGGCCTCTCGCGGCGGCCTCCTAATACCGCATGCGTGAGCCGCGCCGTCGCGCGTCGGCCGCAAGCGCATGGAAGGAAGCGGTAGTTCCTTGGCTTGTAGAACCGTCGGACAAGGCCACGCACCAGGCGAAGGAAAAGGAATCGGCAGAACGTGCTAATCCCTTGTAATAAGCGGTGCCGGCAGTAGGAATCGAACCCACGACCAACGGTTTACAAAACCGCTGCTCTACCAACTGAGCTATGCCGGCGCGTGAGACTCGGTGAAGCGAGCTATTTTATGACTTGAAGGTGCTTGGGCCGCTCGCGTGGCTTCTTATCCGCAGTCGCCGCGTCGACGTCCGGCGCCTCGATCGGCGCGGTTGCTGCGTGAAGCGACGTCACCGGGTCCGACGGCACCGTGAACGCGAAGCCGTAACCCGACTCCTTGGCGAAGACGCCGGCGATCGCCGAGATTGGCACCGCAACTTCCTGTGAAGTTCCGCTGAAGCGCGCGGTGAACTGCACCCATTCGTTGTCGATCGTCAGCCGCCGCGTCGCCCCACGGCTGATGTTGAGCACGATCTCGCCGTTCTTCACGAATGCAGCGGGCACCCGCGTCTGGCCGCTGACCTTGACGGCGATATACGGCGTCAACCCGTTGTCCGCGCACCACTCGCAGATCGCGCGGATCAGGTACGGCTTTGCGGATTGCTCGGACATGGGCAAAGGATACTACAGGGCGCCGCCGGCGCAAACGACCGGGCGGTAGATCACGACTCTCGATCCCCGCTCAGTTACCCAAATGAGCGGGGATGACGAATCCGGATCCAATCGCAGGCCTGCATTCGGCGGCCCGCTCCCGGACACCTTCCTTACTTGCGCATCCCGCGTTCGGCACTGGTCAGCGCCTCGATAAACGCCGGCCGCGAGAACAGGCGCTCGGCGTATTTCATCAGTGGCGCGGCCGGTTTGGGAAGCTGAATGCCGTAATAGTCGAGCCGCCACAGGAGCGGCGTGATCGCGACGTCGAGCATCGAGAACTCTTCGCCAAGCATGTATTTGTGCTTGGCGAACACCGGCGCGATCTGCATCAGGCTGTCGCGGACCAGTCCCCGCGCCTTTTCGAGCTGCCGCTGATTGTTCCCTTCCAGCGTGTCGATGTGCGAAAAGAGCTCTTTTTCGAAGCGGTGCAGGAACAGTCTCGCTCGCGCGCGCATCACCGGATCGGCGGGCATCAGCTGCGGATGAGGGAAACGCTCGTCGATGTATTCGTTGATGATGTTGGATTCGTGCAAGACCAGGTCTCGCTCGACCAACACTGGCACCTGATTGTAAGGATTCATCACCGCCAGATCCTCGGGTTTGTGGTCGAGGTCGACGTCGATGATCTGAAAGTCCATCCCTTTTTCGTGCAATACGATGCGGCAGCGTTGGCTGAACGGGTCGGTAGTCCCGGAATAGAGTGTCATCATGGTTTTTCTCCCGTGGCGAGCCTTGTTGGGCAGCGCCCAAATGCAAGGGGCAGGAACGTGGCTCCTGCCCCCGGCGGTTCCTTGCAGCGGACACTGATGTCAGTGAACGTCTTTCCAGTAAGCGCGCTTTAACGCGTAAGCAAACACCAGCAGTATGCCGAGATAGATCAGGACGCCGATGCCGATTTTGATTCGCTCGTTTCGCACCGGCTCGCCGATGTAATCCAGATAGTTCACCAGATCGGCGACAAAGGCCGCGTACTCCACCGGCCGCATCGTTCCGGACGCTTCCTGCGTAAGCGTCTTGACCACGTACTTGTGGTCGTTGATCCGCTCGGCCAATGCAAGGCCCTTGGCCGCGGTGACTGCCGCCTCGGCCTTTCCCTCATCTTCGTATTCGGTCTCGACCAGCCTCTGCACGCCGGAAAGCTTCCAAAGCACGTGCGGCATGCTCACATTGTTGAAAACGAGATTGTTCCACCCGGTCACCGCCTTTTCGTCCCGATAGAAGGCGAGCAGATAACTGTAGAGCCAGTCTTTGCCGCGGACGCGGGCTTCCACCGACAAGTCCGGCGGCGCGGCGCCGAACCATGCGACCGCATCGGCCTTGGGCATCGCCACGGTCATCGTGGAGCCGAACTTGTCGGTCGCGAACATCAGGTTGTCGCGAATCTCCTGCTCGCTAATCGCAAAATCCGTCAGGCGGTTGTAACGCATGTACTGGGCGCTGTGGCAGTTGAGGCAGTAGTTGACGAAGTTGCGCGCGCCCCTTTGCAGCGACTCCACATCCAGGCGCTTTGCCGGCGCCGGCTCCAGGCGCAGCCCCGACTCTGCCGACACGTTTAGCGTCGCTGCGAGCACGATGAAACCCAATAATGCCCGCATCGGTTTCATTTACCCGTAACCCTTTCCGGCACGGCTTTTGTCTTGTCCCGCGCCGTATACCACGGCATAAGGATAAAAAACAGGAAGTAAATGACGGTGAGAACGCGCACGACGACCGTTGCCTTGTCGGCGGTGCCCAACACCGGGATCTTTTCGCCGAACTGGCCCCACACCGTCACCGGCACGACGCCGAGATAGCCGAGAATCAGGAAACTGATCACGAACGCGGCCAGCCATCCCTTGTACAGTGATCCGCGATAGCGAATGGATTTGACCTTGCCGCGATCGAGCCACGGCAGAAAAAACAGTATCACCACCGCGGCGCCGAGCACCAGCACGCCCCAGAATTGCGAGTTCAGGAACGACGGCACCGCCCGCAACATTGCGTAGTACGGCGTGAAGTACCAGACCGGCGCGATGTGCTCCGGGGTCTGCAACGGGTTTGCGGGGATGAAGTTGTCCGATTCGATGAAGTAGCCGCCGCCGGCGGGCCAGAAGAACAGCACGATCGAAAAAAAGATCAGGAACACGACGGTACCGACAATATCCTTGACGGTGTAATACGGATGGAAGGGAATGCCGTCGGCGGGATGGCCGGTCACCGGGTCCATCGTGTCCTTGATCTCGACCCCGTCCGGATTATTGGAGCCGACTTCGTGCAGCGCCATCAGGTGCACGACGACCAGGATCAGCAGCACCAGCGGTACTGCGATCACGTGAAAGGCAAAGAAGCGGTTCAGGGTCACGTCCGAGATCGTATAGTCGCCACGGATCCATGTTCCCAGGTCGTCGCCGATGATCGGCACGGTCGAGAACAGGTTGACGATCACCTGTGCCCCCCAATACGACATCTGGCCCCACGGAAGCAGGTAGCCGAAGAACGCTTCGGCCATCAGCGCGAGGTAGATAAAGCAGCCGACGATCCACAGGAGCTCGCGTGGCCGGCGATAGCTGCCGTAAAGGAGCGCCCGAAACATGTGCAGGTAGACGACGATGAAAAAAGCCGACGCGCCGGTCGAGTGCGCATAGCGGATGAACCACCCGCCGGCAACGTCGCGCATGATGTATTCGACCGACTCGAAGGCTTTGCTCGCATCGGGCTTGTAGCTCATGGTCAGGAAAATGCCGGTGAGGAACTGCATCACCAGCACCACCAGCGCCAGCGACCCGAAGAAATACCAGAAGTTGAAATTCTTCGGCGCGTAATACTCTGAAACCTGCGATTTCCACAACGTAGTCAGCGGAAAGCGGTCGTCGATCCAGTTCAGAATCTTTTGCATCGGTGCGCTTGCCTCACGCCTTCTTGATTTCGTCTTCGCCGATCACGATGGTGGTGTCGGTGACGAAACGGTACGGCGGAATGATGAGATTGGTCGGCGCGGGCACACCCTTGTAAACACGGCCGGCAAGATCGAACTTGGATTGATGACAAGGGCAGAAAAAGCCGCCTAGCCAATCAGGGCCGAGGTCCGCGGGAGCCACTTCCGGTCGAAAAGTCGGCGAGCAGCCGAGGTGGGTGCAGATGCCCACCGCAACGAAGATCTCCGGCTTTCGGGAACGGTCCTCGTTTTTCGCGTAGGGCGGCTGGTGATCGACGTCTGACTTGGGATCGGCCACCTTGTCATCGAGCTTGGGCAGCGTGGCCAGCATCGCCGGCGTGCGATTGATGATCCACACGACCTTGCCGCGCCATTCGACCTTGATCTGCTGGCCGGGCTCGAGCTTGCTGATATCCTGCTCGACGGGCGCGCCGGCGGCTTTTGCGCGCTCACTCGGCCAGAAGCTCATTGCGAAGGGAACGGCCGCGGCCGCCGCCCCGATACCACCCACCGCCGTCGTGGCACCGATCAGGAAGCGGCGCTTTTTGTTATCCACGTTGCCGTACTCTGACATGACGCCGGCCCTTTGAGGCAAATCTAAAGAAACCGCGCGAGTATAAATGATTTGGCCCCTGCGCCGAAAGTCTTTGTTCAAAAATGTCCCTTAAAATAACAATAAAACAATGCCTTAGCGGCCGAGGCCTGTTTTCCGCAACGCCTGCGG
>VBDA01000091.1 GCA_005883655.1 Betaproteobacteria bacterium
GGCTGGAAAGTGCTCGCCGAAGTAGGGCGCTCCGATGCGGAGCGTTCGCGATTCACGACCCGTATCGGTAGCTATAACCTCGTTACCGGGGCGGGGGGCGTCGTCACGGTTCAGCCGGTCACTAACGTCTACATCAACAAATTCGAGCGGGTCGAGTTGCTCGGAAAGTTTGACACCTGGTTTCTCACGCACGATTTGACAGTCGGTGTGTCAAGCGCTGAGAGGAACGCAAACACTTCCCACCAGAACAATGTGACCTTGCCCCAGAAACAGAACATTTTCGACCCGATCGAGCTTGCTCCGCCCGTATTTACAAAACCCGACACAGCGCTGCCACTGCAGACCAGCAAGGACACCGGGGTGTATGCATACGACACGATCGGCGTCACCCCTCAATGGAAGCTCTTGCTGGGTCTGCGGCAAACGAGAGACAAGGAGCTCAACGGGATAACGGCCAACACGACGAACGTAAAGACTCCGGCGTACGGCGTGCTTTACGACATCCGGCCAACGACGACCTTGTTTGCGAGTTACATGGAAGGGCTGGAAGCCGGCGCCACGGCCCCTGCCACCGCCGCCAATCTGAACGTGATCCTGCCGTCGGCCATATCGCGGCAGAAGGAGATCGGCATACGCGATTCGTATTTCAAAGGTCTTTCGATTAGCGGATCCTATTTCGAAATCACCCGTGCAAACGCCGTGACCGACCCGGTGACCAAGATCTTCGAGAACAACGGCAATCTCCTCTATAAGGGAGTGGAGGCGACGATGAGCTACGACATCAATCGTCAATGGACCGTCAACGGCGCGATACAGTGGCTCAAAGCGGTGCAGAACTCCCCGCTGCAGCCGTTGATCAACGGACTGGTGCCCGAAAATACGCCGAAATGGCTCGCCAACCTTTCCGTGACCTATCGCGTCCCGCAGCTTGCGGGGCTCACGCTCACGGCAGGTACGAATGCGGTTTCGACGCGCTTCGTCAATCCGCAGGACCAAGGGGTTATTCCAGGCTACGCCTTGTTCACGGTCGGCGCCGGTTACGTGACCAGGGTCGCTGGCCGACGCGTTGCCCTTCAACTGAACGTCGATAATGTGGCGGATAAACGCTACTGGAATTCGGTCCAGACGGGCACCTATGGAACGGGAATGGACCGCGGCATAAAAATGAGCGCAAAGGTCGATTTTTAGGTATCGCTCGCAATTCAGACGCGCGCCTAGGTTACGGGTGGTTCGTTCGCTAAGCGCCCGCAAACTTCAACTCGTCTTCGCCGATTCATGCATGCATCGCGCCCAGAATCCCATCGTTCGCTTTTTGGCCGTTTGGTATCTCTGCTTGAAATCGTCGCGATCGTGCTCGCAATCTGCGGTGCAGCCAACGCGGCTGACTTCACGCCGGCAAAATACGATCTGAGCGGGTTGCCGCCGTACAAGCCGGAGCAGATGGCACTCGGGGTCGTGCGCATTTACGGCACGCCCCTGGAGTCGCTGGTCGGCCGCTGGGCTTTCGGTTTCCGGGCCAAGCAGGGTCACGTTCGCCTGAAGGCGTATCTGATCAACACTTCCCAAGCATTCGCGGGCCTCCTGACGGGTCAAGCCGACGTCGGCCTCATGGGTCATCGGACGTGGCACACGAGTCTCATGGGATTCCACCAGGCGTTCGGGTATGACCCGCTCGAGATCCGGTTTGCCACCGGCTCGTATGACGATCCGGAGGGTTCCACGCCGGGTCTCATGTTCATCGTGCACAAGACCAATCCGTTGAGCGGCCTCACGTTGCAGCAGATCGACGGCATCTTCGGCGCGCAGCGCACCGGCGGTTGGAACGGCACGAAGTGGTCGACCGCGGCGGCGCGCGGACCTGAAGGAAACATCAGGACGTGGGGTCAGCTTGGTCTCACAGGCGAGTGGGCCGCCAAACCCATCCATGTGCATGGCTCCGATGTCACGTTAAGCAACTGGGCCGATTTGATCGAGCGCGAAGCATTCATGGGCGGCAAGAAGTGGAACCCCGCGCTCATCGAGGGACCGCGCGCCGATATCGGTTTGAAGGCCCATGGGAAAACCCGCGACCAGGAGATCATCGAAGGCGTGCAGAACGACCCGCTGGCCATCGGTTTCATGTTCCAGCGCGTCATCAATTCGACGGGGTCGGATGTGAGGGTCCTGCCGCTGGCGGCGAAGGCGGGTGGGCCTTATGTCACGCCGAGCCCGCAGACTTTTTTCGAGGGCAGTTATCCCATGCATAACGGCGCCTATCTTTATTTGAACCGCGCGCCTGGCAAGCCGCTCTCAACCCGCGACAAGGAGTTCGTGCGTTTCGTCCTCAGCAGGGAGGGCCAGCAGATCGTCGCCGACAGCCGAATTTTCATCCCGCTCAGCGCCGCGCAAGCAGAAGCCGAGCTTAAGAAGCTCGACTGAACCATGCAGATAATCATTGCAGGCTTATTGCTCGCGGTCATGTTTCCGGCAAGTGCCGCTGCGCAGGGTCTGTCATCGCTGCCCGACTATCGTCCCGACCAGCAGGTCTCGGGAGTGCTCCGCAGCCGGGGCAACGATCAGATGACGGCGCTCATGAAACGGTGGGAGAACGGGTTCAGGAAGTACCAGCCGGGTATCCAGTTTGCCGACACGCTCAACGGCACCGCCTCCGGCATGTACGGATTGGAAATGCGTACCGCGGACGTCGCCGTGATGGGACGTCCGATCAATCCGTACGAGCGCTACGGGTCGTACGAGCGCTCATGGGTCTACCCGGTCGAGATCGAAGTGGCCACCGGCAGCTTCGAGACTCCGCACAAGTCGCCTGCGTACGCGATCTTCGTGCACAAGGACAATCCCCTGACAAAGCTCACGGTCAAAGAGCTCGATGGCATTTTCGGTGCCGAACGTGGCGGCGGCTGGAAGGCCTTGACCTGGGACACCAACGCGGCGCGCACGAGCGCGCAGAACATCCGCACCTGGGGACAGCTCGGCGTAGCTGGCCCGCTGGCCGACAAGCCCATTCATGTTTACGGAGCGCCTCTGCTGGGAGCCGGTTCGATCACCTACTTCCAGTCCAAGGTGTTCGACGGCGGCGCGATGTGGAATGAAGACCTGCGCGAGTATGAAGATCGCAAGCAGATGATCGCGGACCTGCGCAGGGATCCGTACGGAATCGCGTACACCGCGCTCGGTTACCGGACTGCCGGCGTCAAGCCAGTCGCCTTGGCCGACACCAGCGCCGGCCCTTTCGTGGAGCTCTCCCGGAAGAGCGTCACCGATCGCAGCTACCCTCTATCGCGGCCCGTCTACCTTGTTTACACGATCGATAACGAGAAGTCCGA
>VBDA01000640.1 GCA_005883655.1 Betaproteobacteria bacterium
TCGAGCAACTCTATCGGTACGTCCTCGGCAAGCCCGGCGTCGTGCATTGGACCGGCGAGCAGATCCTGGACTGGTTCCGCGCGCAGGTATCGCCAGTTGATTGACAGAGCGGAAAACGCTGTGTAAGCATCGTTCGAGCCTTAGGAGGAGGACATGAAAATGAACAGACTCATGACGTGGTTCACGACCGGGCTCCTCGCCCTGTCGCTCGTGCTCGTTGCGCCCGTGTTCGCACAAGCGCCGTTGAAGATCGGCTTCGGCATGAGCCTCACCGGGCCGCTGGCGGGCAACGGCAAGGCAGCGTTGATCGCGATGCAAATCTGGGCAGAGGACCTCAACGCCAAAGGCGGCCTCCTCGGCCGCAAGGTTGAGCTCGTCTACTACGACGACCAGACCAACCCCTCGACGGTGCCGAGCATCTACAACAAGCTGCTCGACGTCGACAAGGTGGATCTGCTGCCGATCGTGATGCAGCGGAACATGGCGTTCATGGGCCTCTTCGGCCTCAACGTCAATTCGAAATTCGACTACGACCGCTACTTCCAGATCATGCCCGCAGGGCCTGAACCGGCGATCGGCTGGACGCAAGGCTTCTTCGATATCGCGATGGGCCTTTCGCCCAAGCCGCAAACGATTGCGCTCGTGGGCGCCGATGCCGAATATCCGGCGCTGGCGCTGGAGGGAGCGCGCGCGCAGGTCAAGCGGACGGGGCTCAAAGTGGTCTACGACAAGACGTATCCGCCCAACACCGTCGACTTCTCGCCGATCGTGCGTGCGATTGCCGCGACCAACGCCGACCTGGTGTTTGTGGCCTCATACCCTCCGGACTCAGCGGGCATCGTGCGCGCGGCCAATGAGGTCGGTCTCAAAGCCCGGATGTTCGGCGGCGGGTTGGTCGGCCCGCAATTCGCGGCGCTCAAGACGCAGCTCGGCCCGTTGCTGAACGGTATCGTCAACTACGAAACCTACGTGCCCGATGTCGCCGCTAAGTTCCCATTCCTGGAACAGTTCCTCGCCAAGTATCAAGGCCGCGCCATCAGGGAAGGCGTCGATCCGCTCGGGTTCTATTTGCCGCCGTACGCGTACGCGATGATGCAAGTGCTCGAGCAGGCAATCAAAGCGACCGGCGGACTCGATCAGGCGAAGCTTGCCGATTACATGCATGCATACGAGTTCGACACGTTCGTCGGCAAAGTCCGTTTCGCCAAGAACGGCGAGTGGGCGCAACCGCGGATGCTGACGGTGCAGTACCACAGTGTCGCCGGCAACGATCTCGAGCAGTGGATGCGACCGGGTCACGTCACTGTGCTGTATCCGGCGAGCTACGCCACCGGCACGGTGAAGGTGCCGTACCAGGACAACAAGAAATAAGGCCGAAACGGCGCAGTCGGCAATCTCGACGGCGCCGTTTCTTCTCGCGATGGAATTTCCGACGGCGTTGGTGCTGAACGCCATCATCGCCGGGCTGTTGCTCGGCGGTTTCTACGCGGCCGTCAGCGTCGGCATCTCGATCTCGTTCGGGATGCTCGACATCGTCAACATCGCCCACCCGGCGTTCATCATCCTCGGTTCGTACATCGCCTATATCGTCAATGGCTGGATAGGTGTCGACCCGATCGTCGTTTCGCTCGTCGTGTCGCCGCTCTTCTTCGCGCTTGGGATTCTGCTCTACCGCATCTACTATGTGTGCTTCGAAAGACGCGGGCAGGAATCGCTGCGCGGACT
>VBDA01000092.1 GCA_005883655.1 Betaproteobacteria bacterium
AACCACAGCCAATCCGCCGGGCTGTCGCGGATGTCCTGCTCGAGGCTTCGGGCATAGCGTTCGACGATGAGCGTATCGGCACCCTCGTCGTACGGCGGCGCTCCGATCTCCGATAGACGCACGGCATAGTATCCTCGCCGCAAACGCCGCATCGACACGTAGAGCACCGTCGCGTCGAGAAACTGCGCGATCTTGCCGGCTCCCGTGAAGAACGCGGTTTCCTGATTCAAAAACTTCGTCCACTGCTTCGGATCGTTCCCTTTCGGCGTCTGATCGGCAATCAGAGCGTAGGTGCGCGCCTTGTCCGCGCGACTCATCAGGTCGAAAATGAACTCCTTGCGTGGAATGAATCTGCTGCCAAAGCGTGCGCGCGCCTCACGCAGGAAGTCATCGAAGGCGGCGACGCGCTGTGGTTGATATACGACATCGATGGTCATGTCGAAGTGGGCTCCCGCCGCGAGCGACAGCCATTCCCAGTTTCCGTAGTGCGCGGTCAGGAGTATCACCGAGCGTTCGGCGTCGTGGCACGCGGTCACGAGCTCAGGATTGTCGAAAGTGACCCGCTTCTTGATCGCCTCGGCGCTTGCGCCAAAGCCCCAAAATGTTTCCATCAGCGTATCCGCCAGATTGCGGTAGGAACGGCGAACGATCGCAGCGCGCTCGGCCCGGTCTTTTTCCGGAAACGCGTTGGCGACATCGTGCTCCGCGCGATCGCGCCGCCAATGCATGAGATAAAAGGATACGAAATACATCAGTGCGCCAAGCGCGTAGAGCATCGACAAGGGCACGCGGGTCAGCGCCCTGAGCAGAAATTGCATCGCGATCAGGCGACTGCGACCAGCCGATCGAGCGTTTCAGGATGCTTCAACAGCTCCTCGCTCGCCGAACGGTGAACCACTTGCCCGCGATCGAGCACGATCGCCTCGCGCGTAAGCGTGAGCGCAAGCCTCGCGTGCTGCTCGACGACAATGACCGCAAATTCTCCCGCGCGCACCAGCTCGCCGATGACTTTCAGAAGCTCCTGGACGATGATCGGCGCCAGCCCTTCCATCGGCTCGTCGAGGAGCAGGAGCTTGGGGTTGGTCATGAGCGCGCGTGCGATGGCCAGCATCTGCTGCTCGCCGCCGGAAAGCTGATTGCCCAGATTCTGCTTGCGCTCCTCGAGCTTCGGAAAATATTGATAGACGCGAGCGATGCTCCATGGCCCCGGTCGCGCAACGACGCTCAAGTGCTCCTCCACGGTGAGCGAGGGAAACATGAAGCGCTCTTGCGGCACCCACCCCAATCCGGCTTGAGCGCGGCGAAACGTCGGCAAGCGCACGATGTCCGCGCCTTCCCAGGACAGGTTGCCGCTCTTGAGGCGCGTGAGACCCATCAATGTCAGCAGCAGCGTCGTCTTGCCGACCCCATTGCGACCGAGCAACGCGAGGCTGCCTCCGGCGTCGACCTCGAACGAAACGTCTTCTAGCACGATGGAGTCGCCGTAGCCGGCGGTCAGGCGCTCAGCGGAGAGAAGCTTAGCCATGCACCGCCTCGCCGAGATATACCTCGCGCACCCGCTTGTCGCGGGCGATCTCGTCCGGCGCGCCTTCTACCAGCACCGCACCGCCGACAAGCACCGTAATCTTTTCGGCGAACTTGAAGACCAGGTTCATGTCGTGCTCGATGAAGATGATCGAGACGTCTCTCGGAAGCGCGGCGATGACCGCGAACAGCTCGGCGCTTTCCGAGGACGGGATACCCGCGGCGGGCTCGTCGAGCAGCAGCACTTTCGGCCGGGTCGCGAGCGCCAGCGCGATTTCCAGCAGACGTTGCTTGCCATAGGGAAGATTGCGTGTCTCGATGCCGGCATCGCCCTCGAGACGCAATCGGGCGAGGATCTCCCGCGCCTCGTCGATTTGCGTTATTGCCGTCGCCGCCGTGCGCCACCAGACGGCCCCGGCACCGGCGCGCTCGCAGCACGCCAGCGTAATCGATTCCAACACAGTCAATCCAGGAAACAGCGTATTGATCTGAAAGGTGCGCGTCATGCCACGCTTGACGCGTTGGTGCTGCGCCAAGCCGCTCACTTTTTCCTCGTCGAGGAACACGTCGCCGGCGGTCGGCGGGAACACGCCCGTCAGCAAGTTGATCAAGGTCGTCTTGCCCGCGCCGTTCGGACCGATAATCGCGTGCCGGGCGCCGGCATCGAACGCGAGGGTGATGTTGGAATTGGCCTTGAACGCTCCGAACGATTTGCTCAATCCCTCCGTGCGCAAGGCGTGCGTCACGTGCGGCTCCGGAGCCAGCGACGGTGCAGCGCGATCGCGCCTCCCATCAAGCCGCCGCGCGCGAACATCACGATCGCCACCAGTAAGAGCCCGAGCCAGAACTGCCAGTACACCGCGCTCAAGTTCGCCAGATAGTCCTGCAGGACCATGAACACCGCCGCACCGATGAGCGCGCCGTAGAGATAGCCGGTGCCGCCCAGGACCAGCATGATCATCAGCTCCGCCGAGCGGGGGAAGCCGAGCGTGTCGATCCCGACGAACTGGGTGGTCTGTGCCAGCAACGCGCCGGCAATGCCGGCGATGCCGGCGCCGACCGTATAGATGACGATCAGCTTGCGCGGCACCGACACGCCGATCGCCGGCATGCGCTTTTCGCCTTCGCGGATGCCGCGCAGGCTCAAGCCGAACGGCGAGCGGACCAGCGTTCGGGCAAAGCAGAAAACGATGAACAGCACGGCAAGGCTGTAGACGTACGCCGTCCTGCCGTCCATGCCGAATGCAAACACACCGAAAAGTGGCCGCATCTCGACGCCCGAAAGCCCGTCGACGCCACCGGTGATCGACGAGGCCTGATTGGCGGCTTCGAACAACATCAAGCCGATGCCCAGGGTGACCATCAATCGCGTAAGGTCCTGGCCGCGAACGACGAGGAAGCTGGTAATGAGGCCAACCGCGGCGGCCACGGTCGCTGCCGCGGCGAGACCGCTGATCGGCTCGCCCCAGCCGTACTTGGCCAGCAAGCCCGCGGTATAGGCGCCGACGCCGAAATACGCGGCGTGGCCGAGCGAAATAATGCGCGCGTAGCCCAGGATCAGATCGAGCGAGAGCGCGAACAACCCAGCGATGAGAATCTGGCTTCCTAGCGTCAGATACTTGGGAAACACAAAGAACGCGATCAGCGGGAGCAGCCAGAAGCCGATTTCGAATCTGCTCCATTTGCGCGTTGGAAGTCCGGCGACGTTTTTCATGCGCGGCGCCCGACGAGCCCTTGAGGGAACACCAGCAGCATCGCGACCATCACCACATAGATCACGAACGAGCCCAGTTGCGGCACGTAATACTTACCGGCGACATCGAATACGCCAAGAATCAGCGCCGCGAAAAGCGGCCCCTTGATCGTTCCGGCGCCACCCACGGCGACAACCAGCAGAAAATACACCATGTACTTGAGCGGGAAGGTCGGGTCCAGCCCGAGCACGTCGATGCCAAGGCCCCCGCCCAACCCCGCCAACCCCGAGCCAAGCGCGAAGGTAAGACTGAAAACGCGCTCGACGTTGATGCCGAGGCCGGCCGACGCCTGCTGATTGTCGACCGACGCACGTACTTCCGCCCCAAAGCGCGTGCGTTCGATAAGCCAGGTCAGCGCAAGCGTGATTGCCACCACCACCACGATGAGGAACAGCCGATAGGCGCCGAAGTCCAGCCCCAGCACACGCACTTGTCCACGCAAAAAATCCGGCAGCCGAACCGGCTGCTGTTGCGAGCCGAAGAGCCAGGTCGCGCCAGCGATGGCCATGAAGATAAGGCCGATGCTGAACAGGACCTGATCGAGATGCGTCGCGCGGTAGAGACGGCGATAGAGCAGGCGCTCGAGGACGACACCGGCCAGCGCGGATACGACGAACGCCACCGGCAACGAGGCCAGAAACGGAAGCCCCAGCCGGGTCATGGCAATTACGCACGAATAGCCGCCGAGCATGGCGAACGCGCCATGGGCGAGATTGACGAAATTCATGAGGCCCATGGTCACCGACAGGCCGATGCTGATGATGAATAGCAGGCTGCCGTAGGCAATGCCGTCGAACAGGACGCCGATCAGGTTGCCCAGCATCGTCGCTCCTTCGGACGTGGCGCTCCGATCATCATGGCGAAGCTATCGGGATGCCGTTGTCGGACGACGCCGTCACGCACGACTCGGCGCGCATTCCCAAACCTCCCCATCCGAGGCATCATAACCGCTCGGCCGCGCGCCATCGCAGGCCGCCGCGGAATCGACTTCGAGGAGGCACACGCATGAGCGCTCGCACCAAACCTCCCTTTCGCGCCGATCATGTCGGCAGCTTCCTGCGCCCCGCTGCATTGCTCGATGCGCGCGAGCGAAACCGCAAGGGCGAGATTTCGCGGGCGCAACTGCGCGAGGTGGAAGACGTGTCCATTCGCGACATCGTCCGCT
>VBDA01000093.1 GCA_005883655.1 Betaproteobacteria bacterium
CTGCAGTTCTGGAGGGACACGGTGGCGCAAGTGGGACCTCTCATGGCGTCCGACAACCCGAACCTCGCGACTTTCCGCGACCACGGCGGCAAGGTCGTGATGTGGCATGGTTTCGCCGACCAGCTCATCGTGCCGCAAGGAACCATCGACTATTACGATGCTGTCACGCAAGCACTCGGCGGCGGTTACGCGCAGACCCAGCAATTTGCCCGCCTGTTCATGGCGCCCGGCGTCGGGCACTGCGGTGGCGGAAGCGGTCCGCAACCGCAAGCGCTGTTCGACGCGGTCGTCAACTGGGTCGAGCATGGCGTCGCGCCGGATCGCATTCTCGCATCGAAAGCCGTCGCCGGCGGCACTCAGACACGACCGCTTTGTCCGTATCCGGCGCTAGCACACTGGACCGGCGTCGGCAGCACGGACGACGCGGCGAACTTCGTCTGCAATTGAACGGCAGCAACGTCCGCTGATTTCAAACATTCCGCCGGCGCGTCGAGCGTCGGCGGGAGCCAATCAGACAACACCCGGCATTGGCCGTCGCGATGTCAAACGATGAGGTCCTCGATCTTGATCGGCAGCTCGCGGACCCGTACACCGGTCGCATGGTAGACCGCGTTGGCGATGGCTGCCGCGACGCCCGCCAGCCCGATCTCGCCGATGCCGCGCGCTCCCAACTCGTTAAGGTGGGTGTCGGGGTATTCCACGAAATGGACGTCCAGCGAGGGCACGTCGGCGTTGGACGAGACGATATAGTCGGCGAGATTGGAATTGATCGGTGCGCCATTGCGCGGATCGTACGAGGTCTCCTCGAACAGGCTCATGCCGATGCCCATCACGACGGCGCCTTCGATCTGGTTGCGCCCGGCGAGCGGATTGAGGATGCGGCCGGCGTCGATGACCGTGACCACGCGGCTCACGCGCAGCCGCGCGATCTCCGGCTGCCATGTGACCTCCACGAACTGCGCGCCGAACGAGTGGCTGGAAAACTTCGGCTTCGACGCGCTCCCAAACGTAGCCTGCGAGCTACCCGCGCCGGACACCGACTGCAGGTTGCCCGCCCGCAACAGGTCCGCGAACGGCATGCCGCTCGACGCGGATTCACCCTTGGCATGCACCATTGCGTTGGTGTATTCCAGCTCCGAGGCCTTGCGCCCGGCGAACTTCGAACCGTGCGCTTTAGCGGCCGTGGCCAGCAGCGCATCGATCGCCTTGGCGGCCGCCTCCGTCACCGCATGTACTGCGGAAGCGGTCACCATCGATCCGCCGGAAAGAGGGCCGGGAGGCAGTCGCGTATCTCCGAGCGCGACTTCGATCTTGTCGACGGCCAAGCCCAGCCTCTCGCTGACAAGCAGCGCGAGGATGGTATAGGTGCCGGTGCCGATATCCTGCGTGGCCGTGGACACGCGGGCGGTACCGTCATCGCGGAGCTCGACACTGGCGGCAAACGCGAAGCGTTCCGCGATCCACGAGCAAGCCGCCATTCCCCATCCCAGCGTCAACCCATCGCGTTTCATCGAGCCCACGCTAGGGTTGCGTTTCTCCCAGCCGAACTTCTGCGCTCCCGTCGATAGACATTCCTTCAGGTGCCGGGATGAAAACGGGATATTCAATCCTTCGTCGATCTTCGGCTCGTTGACCAGGCGCAGTTGTACCGGGTCGATGCCGAGCTTCAGCGCCAACTCGTCCATCGCCGACTCGGTTGCCCACAGGCCCGGCACCGCTCCCGGGCCGCGCATGGGCGTCGGCGGGCCGACGTGGCGGCGCGCCTGCGCGGAAGTGACGCGCAAATTGGGGACGCTGTACATGAACGGCGTAGCCTCCCCGCAGTTCTCCTTGTAGTCGTCCAGGATCGACGTGTGGTTCACCCAGTCCTGGCGCAGGGAAGTCAGTTTGCCGTCGCGCGTTGCGCTCAGTCGAATGCGCTGCGTAACGCGCGGCCGATGGCCGACCGATTGGAACATCATCCGCCGGCTGACCACGAACTTCACCGGCTTGCCGAGTTGTCGCGCGGCCGCCGCGGCGAGCGCCGACTGGGTCCAGGGAAAGAGCTTGCCTCCGAACCCCGAGCCTAGAAATTTCGAGACGACGCGGACGTTTTCTTTCGGTACGCCCAGCATCTGCGCAAGCACGTTGCGATGGTTGACGACGCCTTGCGTCGATTCGTACAGCGTAAACGCGGTTCCATCCCAGACGGCGACCGATGCATGCAGCTCGATCGGGTTATGAGTTTCGGGCGGCAGGTCGTACGTCTGGTCGAGCTGGACCGCGGCCGCATCGAATGCCTTGGCGGCATCGCCGCGCTCGCTTTCGACCTTTTGGTTCGTTTCCGGCGCCAGTCGTGGCTCGACGTTCGGCGGTCGCGAGCTGTAGGTGACCTTGACCGCGTCCGCGGCGGCACTGGCCCGCTCGAACGTATCCGCGACCGCGAGCGCGACGTACTGGCCGTAATAGCGCACCACGTCGTCCTCCAACGGCGGCCGGTTCTCGTCGACATGCGACATCTCGGCATCGAAGGCAACGCCCTCCGATGCGCGAAACAGCTTGCCGATGGTGTTGCGCACGAAGATCGCGCGTACACCCGGCATCTTCTCGGCGGCGTTGGTGTCGATCTTCTGAACTTCTCCGTTGGCAATCGTGGCGCAGACGGGCACCGCGTACAGCATGCCCGGAAAGTTGTGGTCGGATGTATACATGGCCTTGCCGCTTACCTTCAGCGGGCCGTCGACGCGCGGCTGGGCCTTGCCGATGACGGATAGCGTGGCTTGTCGGGTAGCCGGCATGATGATTCTCCTGACGTTGCTTACGCCGATTGAGTCGCTTGCTTCAGCGCGTAGACGAGGCAGCGCTTGGCCAATTCCACCTTGAATCCGTTTTGGCTCTGCGGCTTTGCATCGCGAAGCGCGGCATCCGCCGCCCGTCGAAAGGCCGGATCCCCCACTAGCTGTCCTGTGAGCAGCGATTCGGCCTCGGTCGACCTCCAGGGCTTGGTGCCGACTCCGCCCAAGGCCATTCGGGCGCGCGCCACCTTCCCATCGGCAACGGTGACCACCACCGCGGCCGAGGCGAGCGCGAATTCATACGACGCCCGATCGCGAAGCTTCAGGTAGAAGGAGCGGCTGCCCGGCGGCGCCGGCGGGAGCGTCACGTGCGTGATCAAATCGCCCGGCTCCAGCACCGTCTCACGCTGCGGCGTGTTGCCCGGCAGCACGTGAAAATCAGTGAACGGGATGCTTCGCACACCCTTGACCCCTTGCACGTGGATGGTCGCTTCCAGCACCGCCATCGCCACGTTCATGTCGGAGGGATTGGTGGCGATGCAGTATTCACTGGTGCCCAGGATGGCCAGTGTGCGGTTTGCTCCGCCGATGGCCGAGCAGCCCGTGCCGGGCTCGCGCTTGTTGCATGGCATCGACGTGTCGCGGAAGTACATGCATCGTGTCCGCTGCAGCAGGTTGCCGCCGGTCGTCGCCATGTTGCGGAGCTGTGCCGAAGCGCCGGCCAGAAGGGCTTGAGACAAAACCGCGTAGTCCCGTTGCACGATGGGATCATGCGCCAGATCCGCATTGCGGACGGTCGCGCCGATCTTCAGTCCTCCGTCCGGAAGCGGTTCGATCTTGTCGAGCGGCAGACGGTTGATGTCGACGACCTGAAGGGGCCGCTCGACGTTCAGCTTCATCAGGTCGAGCAAGGTGGTTCCGCCCGCGACAAAGCGGACGCTTGCGCCTTGCTGCGCGGTATTCGACCTTGCACTTGCGGCGACCGCCGCCGACGCATCTTGGGCTCGAACGAATTCGAAGGATTGCATGGCAGCGCTCCCTTCCTAAGACTTGCCGCGAACTTGCTGGATGGCCGCGACGATGTTGGGATAGGCCCCGCAACGGCAGATGTTGCCGCTCATAGCTTCGCGGACGTCGTCATCCTTCGGTCCCCAGGGTTCCTTGAGCAGCGCGACCGCGGACATGATCTGGCCGCACGTGCAATAGCCGCACTGATAGGCATCGTGCGCGACGAACGCCGACTGCATCGGATGCAGGGCGCCGGGTTGTCCGATGCCCTCGATGGTCGTGATCTCCTCGCCTGCATGCATCACGGCCAGGCTGAGGCAGGAGTTCACGCGCCTGCCGTTGACATGCACGGTGCAGGCTCCGCACTGGCCGTGGTCGCATCCTTTCTTGGTGCCGGTCAGCACGACGTTTTCGCGCAGGCAGTCGAGCAGCGTCGTCCGAGGGTCGAGGCGGAGGCGGTGCTCGTTTCCGTTGATGCGCAAGGTCATGGATACGGCGCCCTCGGCGCCGTCCGTCGCTACGGATGCCGCTGCTGGATTCATAGGTTGAGCCACCAGGTTGTTCGGATTGATCACCGTGGCCACACCGACCGTGCCGGCCGATGCGAGGAAGGCACGACGACTAAGACGAGGCTCTCGTGAAGCAGGTTCCGGCGACTCTATGCTTTTTTTCACGATTGGACTCCTTTTCCATGCGCATCCTGAATTTGTGCCGATGTTGAAACTGTGATCACCTCATGTCCATTCGTCCTCTCCCGGAAGCGCAGGCGAGTCACGCCTCGCATGATTGAATTATCGAAAGCGCCGCTGTCGCGTAGATTTCAGTGCGCGGGTCGAATGATTACACTTGAAACTTGTTTTCGGACGTCCCGAATCAAGACCAAGCTCGAGTCGAGATACTGGGGCCAGCGTAGGCCCAGTTGATAAGTCTCAGTCGGCCTTCGCTTTTCACGGAGCCGTCGCCGCGATGGCTTTG
>VBDA01000094.1 GCA_005883655.1 Betaproteobacteria bacterium
CCGATCGCGACTCCGGGCCTCAAGTCGAACGAAAGCGTGACCGCCGGCAACTGGCCGAGGTGATTGATCGCCAGCGGTCCCACAGTCGGTTTCAGCGTCGCGACGCTGTTCAAGGGCACCAGCGCACCGGTCGCGGAACGCACATAAAGCAGCGACAACACCGACGGATCGGTCTGATAGCGGGGCTGCAATTCCATTACCACCCAATACTGGCTGGTCGGCGCGAAGATGGTCGAAACCTGGCGCTGGCCATAGGCATCGTAGAGCGTGGCCTCGATCGTCTGTGCCGAAACGCCGAGCGCCGAGGCTTTGTTGCGATCGATCTCGACCGTCACCTGCGGCTTGGCGATCTGCAGGTCGCTGGTCACGTCAACCAGCGCGGGAAGCGATCGAAGCTTCTCCTCCACCCTCGGCGCCCATTGGTATAGCTCGGTCGTATCGGTACCCTGCAGCGTGTATTGATACGCGCTCTTGGTGATCTGACCGCCGATCCGGATCGCCGGAATGTTCTGCACGTAGGCCTTGATGCCGCTGACGCCTGCGAGGGGGCCACGCAACTGTTGAATCACGACATCGGCCCTCGGGCGCTCGTCGCGCGGCTTTAGCGCGACAAAAATCCGACCCACGTTGAGCGATGCGCTGGGGCCGCCGGCGCCGACGGTGGACATCGCGCCGGCCACATGGGGATTCTCCTTGACGATCTCGGCCACCTGCCGCTGCATGTTCACCATCGCCGTGAAAGACACGTCCTGCGCAGCCTCGGTGAACACCAGGATCAGTCCCTGATCGTCGGCCGGCAGGAACCCTTTTGACATGGTGCTGAAAAGGACGCCCGTCGCGACGGTGACCGCGAAAAATACCGCCAGCGTCAGCCGCCGGTACGCGAGCGCCAAGGTCAGCGTCCTGCGATAGCCGCCGAGCAGCGCGTCGAACATCCGTTCGCTCCAGGCGTAGAAGCGGCCGTGCTTCTTCGCGCGCTCGTCGACCAGCATGCGGCTGCACAGCATCGGCGTCAGCGTCAGCGAGACGACGCCGGAGATCAGCACCGCGACGATGATCACCACTCCGAATTCGCGCAACAGACGGCCGAGAATGCCGCCCATGAAGAGCACTGGAATGAACACGGCAATGAGCGAGAGCGTCATCGATACGATCGTGAAGCCGACTTCCTTGGACCCATCGAGCGTCGCCTGTAGCCGCGACTTGCCCATTTCCATGTGGCGGGTGATGTTCTCCAGCATGACGATCGCGTCGTCGACGACAAAGCCGACGCACAGCGTCAGCGCCATCAACGACAGATTGTCGAGGCTATAGCTGAAGGCGTACATCACCGCGAACGTGCCCACGATCGATAGCGGCAATGCGAGGCTGGGAATGATCGTCGCGGACGCGCTGCGCAGGAAGACGAAAATGACCGCAATGACGAGCCCCAATGCGAGCAACAGCGATTCCTGGACGTCGCGCACACCGTTGCGGATCGGCACCGAACGGTCATAAAAAATGGTGAGCTGGATCGCTGGCGGGAGCTGCGACTCGAAGGTCGGCAGGATCCTCCTTATCGAGTCGACTATCTCGATGGTGTTCGTTCCCGGCTGGCGTTGCACGCCGAGCATGATGCCGCGGGTGCCGTTGTGCCACGCCGCGATCTTGTCGTTCTGCACGCTGTCGAATACCCGTCCGATCTCGTTGAGCCGCACCGGGGCGCCGTTGCGATAGGCAACGATGATCGGTGCATAGGCTTGTGCGGTCATGAGCTGACCGGTCGCCTGGATCGATGTTGCCTTGTCGCTTCCGTACAGCGTTCCGGTCGGCAGGTTGACGTTGCTGTTGCCCACCGCCTGTTCGACATCGGTCAGCGCGATGCCGCGAGTGGCCAGCGCGTTCGGATCGAGCTGAATGCGTACCGCGTACTGCTGCGAGCCGTATACCTGCACCTGCGCAACGCCGCTGATGGTCGATATCTGCTGAGCGAGCAGGTTCTCCGCGTACTCGGCAACGGTCGACGTCGGCAACGTCGTCGACGACAGCACGATATTCATGATCGGCGCGTCGGCCGGGTTCACCTTGCGCTGGGTCGGTGGCGTCGGCATCGACGGGGGCAGCGAGCGCGCCGCGGCGGCGATCGCCGACTGCACGTCCTGCGCAGCGGCGTCGATGTTGCGGTCGAGCGAGAATTGCAGCGTGATGGTCGCCAGGCCGTCCGTGGAGACCGAGGTCATCGTGTCGACGCCGGCAATCGTCGAGAACTGCTTCTCCAGCGGCGTAGCGACCGCGGAGGCCATCGTGTCCGGGTTCGCGCCGGAGAGTTGCGCCTGCACCTGGATAGTCGGGAAATCGACATTCGGCAGCGCGTTGATCGGCAGCAGCCGATATCCGATGATGCCGAAGATCAGGATACCGACCATGACCAGTACGGTCATCACGGGCCGGCTGACAAAAAGCTGGGAAACGTTCACGATGCGCGCAAATCCTTGCCGACGTTCACTTTGGTCCCCGGAGCGAGCCGCAGCTGGCCGACAATGACGACTTGCTCGCCGGGCTGCAGGCCGTTGGCGACCACCGTGTCGTCGCCTTCGGCGCGGGCGATCTTGATCGCGCGCATCTCGACGGTCTGATCAGGCTTCACCACGTAGACATACTGGCCCGCCGGGCCGTTCTGGATCGCGGCCGACGGGGCGACGACCGCGTCCTTCTGCTCGTAGAGCGTGAGCACGACGTTGACGAATTGCCCCGGCCACAGCGCCTTGTCGGTGTTGGGGAACTCGGCCTTGAGCTTGATCGTTCCGGTCGTCATATCGGCGGTGTTGTCGATGAACGAGAGCTTGCCGGTGACCGGAGCGTGTGCCGCGGTGGTGAACGCAGCCTGGACCTTGAGCTCGCCGTCGGCCTGGTACTTGCGGATGTCCGACACGTTCTGTTCCGGGACCGAGAACGAGGTGTAGATGGGGACCACCTGATTGACGATGACCAGCGGATTGGTGTCGTTGGCCTTGACCAGGTTCCCCTGCTGGATCTGGATGCGCCCCGCGTAACCGGTCACGGGTGAGCGTATGGTGCAGTATTCGAGCGACAGTTTGGCGTTCTCGATCGCCGCTTCGTCGGCGCTCACCGTCGCCGCGGCAGTTGCGGTATTGGTGCGCACCTGCTCGTAGGCATCCGGCGAAATGAAGTTTTTCGTGAGCAGGTCCTTGTAGCGCTTCTCCTGCTCGCTGGCGCGGTCGAAAAGCGCGCGATCCTTGGCCAGGTTGGCCTGCGCCTGTTTGAGACCGGCAGCAAACGGGCGAGGATCGATCTCGAACATCACCGAGCCCTGGCGAACTTCGTCGCCTTCCTTGAACTTGACCGAGATGAGCTGGCCGTCGACCCGGGTCTTGATCGCGACCGTGGTGAACGGCTCCACGTTGCCGATGGCCATCAGGCGTACCGGCATGGACTTGACGACGACCTGCGCGGCACTGACCGGGATTGCCGCGGGCGTTTTTTGAACCGCTGCGCGAGACTCCTTGTTGTATTGGGCGACGACACCGACGACGATCACGAGGCCGACGAGCCCGGCCAGTATCGTGAACAGTTTTTTCCGTTTCGCCATGGATGCCTGATGTCGCGTCTGCGTTGCGTCGGCGAGTTGCGTCGGCAACTCGGACGTGAGCACGATCGCGCGCCCCGCAAGCTATTGACTCGCGGATACCAGGTAGATTCCGGCTCACGCCCGGCAGGCTATTGTCGCCCAATTGGGGCGGTACGTCGCGCGGGCGAAACGCCTGCTTACATCCGCTGTTGCTACCGGTGAAAAACCGCTCTTTCGGCGGCCGCGCTATGTAGGCTACGGCCGGCAACGGCCGTTCGCTATAATTGCCGGCAGCGCGGGTGTAGCTCAATGGTAGAGCAGAAGCTTCCCAAGCTTACGACGAGGGTTCGATTCCCTTCACCCGCTCCACCCATGCCATGATCGCATCCCGCACTGCGGCAATCGCCTCCGCTACGGCCTGGTTCGATGCCGGCTCGCTTCAGGCCGAGCTCAAGCGGCGGGTCGCCTTTCCGACCGAGAGCCAGAACCTCGCGCGTGCGGAGACCCTCGTCGCGTACCTGACCGACGAGATCGGCCCCACGGTCGAGCGGCTGGGGTTTCAGTGGCAGCTTTGGCCCAATCCGGCGGAGGGCGCCCCGCCGATGCTCTTTGCCGAGCGGCATGAAGATGCGTCCTTGCCTACCGTACTGATCTACGGACATGGCGATGTCGTTGCCGGCTACGACGCGCAGTGGAGCGACGGCCGCTCGCCGTGGGAGCTGTGCGCGATCGACGGCAAGTGGTACGGCCGCGGCACCGCCGACAACAAGGGTCAGCACACCGTCAATCTCGCTGCGCTGGGGCGCGTGCTGGAGCAACGCGGGAGGCTCGGGTTCAACGCCAAGCTGCTGCTCGAGATGGGAGAGGAAATCGGCTCGCCGGGCCTGCACATGGCCTGCGAGCGACACGCCAAGCGCTTGAGCGCCGACGTGCTGATCGCCTCCGACGGCCCGCGGCTGTCGTCCGATCGGTCGACCATCTTTCTCGGTTCTCGCGGTGCGTTCAACTTCGAGCTCGACGTCGTCTTGCGTGACGGCGCGCACCATTCGGGCAACTGGGGCGGGCTGCTCGCCAACCCCGGAACGATACTCGCCAGCGCGATCGCGTCGATGGTCGATGCGCGAGGCATTATCCTGGTCGATGCGCTGCGTCCGCCGCCGATTCCCGAATCGGTGCGGCGCGCGCTCGCCGATATCGAACCCGGCGAGCCCGGCGGCCCGGCGATCGACGCCGGCT
>VBDA01000095.1 GCA_005883655.1 Betaproteobacteria bacterium
TGTGTTTCGGCTCCGAATCACCTTCCGCGTGGACGCAGCAAACCGCATGCGGCAACGTCCTGATGGTGACGGGCGTGTGGATGTGCGGAGCAACGGTGTAGCGACGCGGGGCGGCGATCTCCATCGGCGCCTTACGTGGTTGAATGCTGCGGTCGTCTGGCATGGTGACTCCTTGTGCATGTCGCAATTGCTGAGCCTTGAGAATCGCGGATCGACTTCAGCCGATCGTGCTGAGCTTTTCGAAGGGCGCCGGAACTATGCGCGGCGCGTCGATCGATCTGCGCGAGCTCGCTGGCTCAACTGGGAATCACTTTACGGACGGCCGCGCGGCGCGGCGATGGAATAGTCACGCCGGCGGGTGTGAATATTCGCGGTGGAAGGAGGCACGGAATACCGCGAACATTCGACCGGCGACCAAGCGCCTGAAGCATCGCAAGCAGCCTCTCCCCACGCTTAATACGACTTGCTCGTATCGAGGGGGTGGCGTATGTTCGAACCACCCTCGCGACCGGCCGCCATCGAGCAGTGCGGCGCCATCCACAGGAGACGCGTCGAAGTACGAAATACCACTTACTACGGAAAGGAAATCACAATGCTGAATCTCGGTCGCGGTGAGGGAGCTCCTGACCCCAAGACTGTCTACAAGCCCGCGCTGGGGCCTGCGCGGGCCGGCACTACCGGTGACGCGCGTGGCACAGGCGGCACCGCTGCGCGGTCGTCATCTCTGCCTCCCATACCGACGCTGAACAGCCCCGTCACGCCGGAAACGCCGACAAAGGACAGCTCCGCGCCTGCGCCCGATATTGCCGAGGCCGGTGGCAGCAAGCTCTCGGTCGGGCCGAACATCAAGCTCAAGGGTGTGGAGATCTCGAATTGCGACATTCTCATTGTCGAGGGCCACATGGACGCGACGGTCAGCAGCACGGCGATGAAAATTTCCCAGCCGGGAACGCTCACAGGAATCGCGGTGATCGACATTGCCGAGATTCATGGCGAATTCTCCGGCGAATTGACCGCGCGCAAGAAGCTGGTCGTGCACGGCACGGGCCGGGTTTCCGGCACGATCCGCTACGGCTCCCTGATCGTCATCGAGGGCGGCGATCTCACCGGCGACGTAAAGCGGTTGGACTCATCTGCAGACACGGCGCAAGCATCATCTACCCGCATGTCCAATTAGGACGCATCGTTGGCCCTCGGTCATGTTTGAAAGTTGGTGACCGCGACGCAAACGAAATTGGAGAACAAGAAAGGGCCCGCATCGCTGCGGGCCGATACCCGCCGGCCGTTCGGGAGGAACCATGTCCAAATGTCTTGACCGTAGTTTTGCGCTGCTGCTGGCGCTCGCGTTATGCATGCCTGCCTTCGCCGATGTTCCGGTTCCGGCGCCGGGCGCGAGTCCACGGATCGATGCCATCAAGAAGGCCGGAGTGCTTAGGGTCGGCGTGCTCGCGAACGCGCCCTGGCTGGTGGAGAACACGAGCGGACAGGGCGCTGCGTGGAGCGGTCCCGCTTGGCTGCTCGCCAACGAATATGCCAAGCGCCTGAACGTGAAGCTCGAGGCGGTTCCGGTAAGCCACGAGACCAAGGTGCCCGTGCTCGCATCGAACCAGGTCGACATTTCGGTGACGCCGCTGGCCGAAACGCCCGACCGGCTGAAGGTCGTCGACTTCGTGATCTACTCCAGTACCAGCGTGTGCATGTTCGGTCTCGCCTCCAATCCGAAATTTGCGAGCGCGAAGAGCGTCGACGACCTCAACAAGCCCGAGATCACCATTGCCTACTACACCGGCGGCGGCGAGGAGGGATGGGTGAAGGAACGCTTCCCGAAGGCGCAATTGCGCGGTGTCGCCGGCTCGGGTGTGGCGCCGGTCGAGGAAGCGATGGCCAAGCGTGCGGATGCGGTGCCCATCAACCGCGTTCCGTGGGTGGCGATGGGTCGCAAGCTGAAGCAGCTCGCCGTGCTTCCGAAAGAGAACAATTGCCAGAACAGCACCGAGAAGGCGGCTCCGGTAGGCATGGCCATCGACAAGAGCCAGCCGGCCTTCCTGCAATGGACGCGCGCGGTCGAAAAAGAAATCGAGCCGCAGCTGAAGAAGGATGAGGCGCGCGTCATCGATACGATGAAGTAGGCGTCGCCGGCGACTCCGCCGTCATCCGATGGACTTCGACTTCGCCGTCATCGGCGACAACTGGCGATTCCTCGCCTACGGCGTCTGGATCACGATTCTGCTATCGGCGGTCTCAGGCTTCACGAGTCTCGCCGCCGGCCTGGTCATCGCGCTTCTTCGCCTGTATGGCCCTGGTTGGCTGCGGGTGCCGATCGTGCTCTACATCGACTCCATGCGTGCGATTCCGGTGCTGGTGGTGCTGGTGTGGACCTTCTTCGCATTGCCGATCGTAGCCGGTGTCACGATGTCCCCATTCACCGCAGCGCTTATCGGCCTGACGGTCCATCTAGCGGCCTACGCCGCGGAGATCGTGCGCGCCGGCATCGAATCGGTGCGCCCGGGACAGACGCGCGCCGCGCTGGCGCTCGGGATGTCCCGCGCCCAAGTCGTGCGACGGATCCTCCTTCCGCAGGCGATCGTGCGCATGCTGCCGGCGTTCGGCTCGCTGCTGTCGGTCACCATCAAGGACACCGCGATCGCTTCCGTGATCGCCGTGCCGGAGCTCATGCGCCAATCCGAGACGGTGGCGGGACAGAGCTTTCAGCCGATCGAGGTGTTCACTTTTGCGATGCTGCTGTACTTCCTGATGCTCTTTCCCGTCACCCGCGGCGTCGACCGCTTCTACCGCCGCGTTGCTCATCTGGGGAGGTCGTGACATGGGCAGGCGCTGCGGGCGATGACGCTCGATTGGTCCGTGGTGTGGCAGCACCGCGATGCGCTGATCGCCGGCACCGCCACGACCTTTCTGCTCACCATTGCGACGATGGCCATCGCGGTCCCCTGCGGGGTCGTCGTCGCCGTTCTTCGCCTCTACGCCTGGCGCCCGGTGCGCGCGCTTGCGACCAGCTACGTCGAGCTTTTTCGCAACCTGCCGCTGATCCTGGTCGTGTATTGGGCGTTCTACGTGCTGCCGATCCTGACCGGACTCGGGCTCTCGCCACTCGCAACCGGGCTCGCGGCGCTGTCGCTGAACGTGACGGCGTACAACGCCGAGACCTTTCGCGCAGGCATCAACTCCATTCGCCGCGGACAAGTCGAAGCGGCGATGGCGCTAGGGATGACGCGTGCACAGGCGCTGCGCAGGGTCATCGTGCCGCAGGCGCTGCGACGCATTCTGCCGGTGCTGGCGAGCACCTGGGTCTCGCTGTTCAAGGATACGTCACTGGTGTCGGTCATTGCGGTGACCGAGCTCGCCTATGTCTCGATGCAGGTGCGAGCGCAAACGTTCCGGGTGCTGGAAATGCTGACCGCCATGGCGGTGCTGTACTGGCTGCTCGGGTATCCGCAGGCCAAGCTGGTCGACTGGATGCAGCGGCGCATGAAGGTGACGGAATGAACGCACCCATTGCGGGACGCGCGAAGGCCGCCGGGGCGAAGATCATTCGCTACCTGGACGTGGTGAAGCGCTACGGCGATTTCACGGCACTCCTGGGCGTGTCGCTCGACGTGCATGCCGGCGAAGTCGTGTGCCTGATCGGCCCCTCGGGCTCGGGCAAGTCGACGCTCCTCCGCTGCACCAACGGCCTGGAGACGATCGACGGCGGCGACATCGAGTTCGAAGGCACGCGCCTCCCACGCGACGAGCGCGCGCTGCGCGCGGTGCGCCAGCGGATGGGCATGGTATTCCAGAGCTTCGAGCTCTTCCCGCATCTCACCGCGCAACAGAACGTCGCGGAAGGGCCGCGCACCGTGCTGCGAAAGCCCGCAGCGGAAGCCGATCGTCGCGCGACCGCGATGCTCGCCAAGGTCGGGCTCGCCGACAAGGCACCCAATCTTCCCGCCGCGTTATCGGGTGGGCAACAGCAACGCGTTGCGATCGCCCGCGCCCTTGCGATGGAGCCCGACGTCATGCTGTTCGACGAGCCGACGTCGGCGCTCGATCCCGAAACGATCGGGGAAGTGCTCAACGTGATGAAGGTGCTGGCCCAGGAAGGCATGACCATGGTGGTGGTGACGCACGAGATGGCCTTCGCGCAGCGCGTGGCGGATTGGGTCGCGGTATTCGACGCCGGGCGGATTGTCGAGCAGGGGCCACCGCGGCAGATCTTCGAATCTCCCGTGACGGACCGCACGCGCGACTTTCTCAGCCACCTCGGATGGTCGGGCTGATGCGC
>VBDA01000096.1 GCA_005883655.1 Betaproteobacteria bacterium
GCTGCCATAGGTCAGCGTGCCATCGCCCCAGCTCACACCTACGCCGACGGCAACGGACTTGCTAGAGATGCTTACCCTCCCAGAGGGTTCCGGCTCGGCGGCAAACGCCGCGAACGAGACCAGGCAAGCTAACCCGATCAGCCATGTTGCAAATAATTTCTTCGTCATAGCAATGCTCCCGTAAACAGAAAATCCGTTATCGTGTGTTACAGCCCGCCCGAACCCTGCTGCAACTTGGTGCAGGCACAAGCACCCCGGTCGAGTCTCGGACACCCGCAAGGATAAACC
>VBDA01000097.1 GCA_005883655.1 Betaproteobacteria bacterium
GAGCGCTGGCCGTCCGCGGATATCGTCATGACCTGTGCCCCTTCTTACTGCGGGCTCTACGCGATGCGTCCCTATGGCGTTCGCGCTTTGCCCTACGATCCACGTGACGTGCACTCGCTCAAGCGTCTGCGCGCCGAGGCGCCGTTCGACCTTGCGCTCATCCCTGGTGATAATCGATATTCATGGCTGGCGCGCGCACTTCGCGCACGCTGGGTGGTGGGCTTCTCGGGTGGCGATGCGCGTTACAAGGACTGGCCGATCGATGAGCTGCGCAGCTATCCCGATGTGCCGACGGCTTGGGCCGATCTCGCGGCCGGTCTGATCGACGGCCCGGCACCGGCACGCTATCGCATAGCCGACTGGCCGGCGCCACCCGAGGCCGCGTTCGAAGCACCCGCCAAACCCTACTGCGTCATTCACGCCGGCGCGAGCAGTGCGCTCAAGCGGTGGCCGCCAGACCGATGGTTCGAGCTCGCGCGGCGACTCGAAACGCTGGATCTGCGCATCGTGCTCAGCGCTGGGCCGGGCGAGGCACAACTCCTCGACGCAATCGATCCCGGCCGAGCATTTCCGCGTTTTGGCGGCAATCTGTCCCTCCTGCAGATGTGGCATCTGCTCGAGCGCGCCAAGCTGCTGATCGCTCCGGACACGGGAATTGCGCATCTTGGACGCCTCGTTGGCGTACCGACGCTGGCGCTGTTCGGGCCGGGTTCCGCCTTGCTCTCCGGCGCAGGGGATTTCTGGCACGACAGCCCTTTCACGGCGCTCACGATTCCGGACTTTCCGTGCCGAGATCAGACCGTCACCATGAGGCGGGATGTGCGCTGGATTCGTCGGTGCGAGCGATTCCAGGGAACCGCGCCCGGTCAATGCCCGGAGGCGCGCTGCATGCTGGCGCTCTCTACAGACGACGTTTGGCGCGCCGCCGTGCCGTTGCTCTCGACCTTCTCAGATCACGCAAGACCGGCAACTGCCGGCGCGAGCACCTAGGCGCGCACCTTTAGCGGCTGCGCCGCGCAAACAAGGCAACTGCCGGTGGGGGCGCTGCCGGCGGCACGGCCGCGATCGGCTCCGCGATGGGCACCGATGCACCCGGCGGGGCGTATTCGGGAATCCAGTTCTTGAGCCAGACGCGAACCTCGCTTTCTCCCGCCGCACGGTCGCGCTCCAGCCACGTGATCATCTGATCGACGGCATCGCGGTTGCCCGGGCGTGCCTGGGCGATGCGCAGCTTCGGATGCGGGGTGGGCAACGTCGCCTCGCCCGTGGCAAGCGGCTCCTCGAACAGTTTTTCTCCGGGCCTCAAGCCGGTGAACGCGATACGGATGCGGTCGGGATCGGCGCCTGAAAGACGAATCATGTCGCGCGCCAGATCGATGATTCTTACCGGGTCGCCCATGTCGAGCAGCAGCACCTCGCCGCCCTTTCCCATCAATCCAGCCTGCAACAGGAGTTGCGTTGCCTCCGAAAGCGACATGAAATAACGAGTGATCGACGGATGCGTCACCGTTACCGGCCCGCCGCGCGCGATCTGTTCCCGAAAGCGGGGAATGACGCTACCGGTGCTGCCGAAAACGTTGCCAAATCGAACGATGACGAACTGCGTCGCGCCGTTTTGCAGGCTCTGGCAAACCATCTCCGCCATGCGCTTCGAGGCTCCCATCACGTTGGTCGGATTGACCGCCTTGTCCGTCGACACCAGCACGAACTTCTCGACGCGCGCGGCGACCGCGGCGCGCGCGAGTACCCAGGTGCCCCACGCATTGTTGCGCACCGCTTGCCAGGCGTTTCTTTCCTCCATCAGCGGCACGTGCTTGTAGGCAGCCGCGTGAAAGAGGACGCTGGGACGTTCGCTGGCGAGCACTTGATCGATCAGCGCGACATGCTTGACATCGCCGACCAGGGTCGCCAATGGCAACCTGGGAAAATCGTCCAGCAACGCCTGCTGAATCTGATAAAGCCCGAATTCGGACAGATCGAGCAGGACTAGCCGCGCCGGTCTGAAACGCGCGATCTGGCGACAAAGCTCGGCACCGATCGATCCGCCGGCGCCAGTAACCATAATCACGCGATCGCCGAGCCAGTCGCCGAGCCCCGCGCTGTCGAGCACCACCGGATCGCGGCCGAGAAGGTCGTCGAGCTCGACGTGCCGTATCGTCGTCAATTGCGAGCGGCCGCTGATCAAATCATCGTAGGAAGGAACCGTCAATGCTTCGACGCCGGCCGCTGCGCACAGCTCAGCTACGCGCCGGCGCACGCCGTGGGCGGCGGAAGGCAAGGCGAGGATCACGGTATGGACCCCGAAACGCTTGGCCCACAGCGGCAGCTCGGCAATCGGGCCCAGAACGCTGATGTTGCGCAGCAGCCGGCCTTGCTTGGCCGGATTGTCATCGAGCAGGCCGACGATGCGCCATTTGCGGCTATGCGTGAACTCCTTGGCGAGATGTGCGCCAGCTTCGCCCGCGCCCAGAATCAGCACCGGCTCGCCCAGCGCCGCCAGGGGGCTGTATAGCCGATGCTCCTTCCATACCCGGTAGGTGAAGCGGCTGCCCGCCATCAGCATGATCAGCACCGGGGGGTAGAGAATCAACACGCTGCGGGGTACGACCGAGGTCAGCCGGAGCATGACCAGAACGACCGGGACTGCGACCGCGCCCAAGCCGACCGCAAGCACGATGCGCTGAAGATCGGGCAGGCTGGCGAAACGCCACAGCCCTCGATAGAGCCCGAACGCCAGGAAAATACCGGCCTGCAGCGGCAGCACCCAGGCCAGCGTCTGCAGCATGTCGGAGAGCTGCGGCTCGTGCAACTCGAGATTGTATCGGAGCCAGTAGAGGCCGATCCAGGCCAGTGCCGCGGCAACGACATCGTGGCCAAAGGCGAGCCATGCTCGCCAGTTAGTGCTTGCTTTCATTAAGCCCTGTCTCTCGTGTGCCAGTGATGCCCAATGGCGCCGAACGCTAGTACCATGACCGCGCTCCACAGAACGAGCAGCGCGGGCCCAGAAGAAGGGGCCCGGGCCAGCGCGAGGAGCGCCGATGCCGCGATACCCAGCATCAGAGCCCCATAGAGCATCAGCGTTCCGCGATGGCCGAATCCAAGCTGAACAAGCTTTTGGTAGAAATGTTCCCGATGCGCTTCCCAGATTGTGGCACCGCGCAGCAGGCGTAACACCAGCGTCACGCTGGCGTCGGCGACAAACGGCAAAAAAACGAGCAGCGGAAACCAGCCCGGCCACGTACCCGCGTACCAGCCGCTCACGCCAAACGTCGCGGCGACAAAGCCAAGCGGAACTGCTCCGACATCGCCCATGAAAAGCTTGGCCGGTGGGAAGTTCATCACCAGACAGGGAGCGATTGCAGCCACCAGTGCCCAAAGGATTGGAGCGTCGCCGGCACCCGCCATCGATCCCGCCACCGCATACGCCGCAAACCCGATCAAGCCCATAGCAAGCGCCAGCCCGTCGCTCCCGTCCATGAAGTTGAACAGGTTCGACATCCACACTATTGCAATAACCGCCAACAACGGGTTGAGCGGCATCGCGCACAGCCACACCCAGGCACCTGCCGCAATCGTTTGAACCAGCAGGCGCGTCCAGGCCGGTACTCCATAACGATCGTCCCAAAACGATACCAAGATAACCAGCAGCAGCGGCGCGAGCCAGGGTTGCGGAGTTGCGACCCAGACGGTACCGACCAGCCATCCCGACCATATCGCCAACCCGCCTCCGCGGGGAACGGGCCTGTGATGTAGTGAGCGAACGTTCGGATGGGCAATGGGTAGCAGGCCCGGGCTTTTCAGCAGGATCAGGCTTATTGACGCGACGACGGCGGCAAGCAGCGCCGAAAACGCGGGCGAGAGAGCGATCATCGGTGTCCGTTTGCGGCGAAGCACCGCCTTTCGCCGCGTTTTTGCGGGCAAGCTCTTGTTTGCGCCCATTTTTCGGCCGACTCACCCGACACATCAGGATGGGCCGCGACAGAGTGAATTATACCCATCCCAGCGCTCGAAATACGCAGCGTCAAATCCCTCCGCCTTGTTGCAATTAAGCAACAGGGTTGACGGGGGGTTTTGGGGTCGGGGTTTTTAGCTTGCCAATGGAATCGCCGCTTTGGCACAATTGGGTCAACTTCTCGGCTACCTCGGGAAGGTTTCCCACGGCAGGCGCAAACGTCTTTCTGCCGCTTGCCAACTTAATCGTGTTAGAGGAGAGATTCCATGAATAAAAAGCTCGTGGTTCTTGCCGTGGCCGGCGCGTTCGCTTCGCCGCTGGCTGTGCAAGCGCAAACCGCGAACGTGACTCTGTACGGTCGCGCGAATATCGACCTGGAGTTCGTCAACGGCAAGACCTGCCAGGGTGGCTCAACCGGAGGCGGCGGTGGCGGGGGTACCGTACTCAGAGCGTGTTCGAACCTGTCCAGCGCTGCGGCGACAGACGTTATCAGCAATCCGACCGTGAACCGCGTGAGCAGCAACTCGTCGCGTTTCGGGATGCGCGGCACCGAGAGCCTAGGCGGTGGCCTGAATGCCATTTTCCAGGTCGAGCAGAATGTTTCCTGGGATAGCGGCAACGCATCGAGCTCGGGCATCGCCAGCCGGGAAACCTTCGCCGGCCTGCAAGGCAGCTGGGGCAAGGTCACCATGGGCAAGTTTCTGATGCCGCAGGACGACCTGCATCCGATCTTCGGTAACGCGCCCACGCTGACGACGTCGATTCTGTCGACCGCCGACCTCTGGGCCTTTGGCAACCTGAGCAAGGGCGCGGGTGGCTTCGACGCGCGCCTCGGCAACAACGTGCGCTACGATTCGCCGAATTACCAAGGCTTCACCGGCGCGCTGCAGTATTCGACGCGCGATGACTCGGGAAATACGACGCAGACACCGTTTGGCGGCGACAACGGCGACCATACCTCCGTGATCCGTCATGCCTGGGTGCTCGGTGGCAACATCATCTACTCG